>MIDA01000038.1:0-147 GCA_001830045.1 Tenericutes bacterium RIFOXYA12_FULL_35_10
AGAATTGAGCAAGTTTAATTCTGTTATGTAATGTTATACATGTACATTTTCAAGTCGAGTAGAAGAACAGGCCCGTCGCAATAATAATAATAATTGCCCGCAACCGGGGCAATTTTTTCCAACCCTAAAAACTTGTTTGCCTCATAC
>MIDA01000038.1:185-13197 GCA_001830045.1 Tenericutes bacterium RIFOXYA12_FULL_35_10
TTGAGAATTTTAAACGGTTTATTAAAGCCGAACCTTATCCAAGTCACATGGATTATTTAAATCATGACATCGCTCCAGATCTAATGCGTTTTATAAAATCGAGAATAGGTGGAAAGAAGAATGTATCTTACTACCGTTTTTTAAGTCGTATCGATCAACAAGTACCTGTCTTCAATGAAGAGGAAATAGCATTCATTGATTTTATTTCAGATATGTTACCACTTGTTAGAGTCGAAGAGTTTGTTATATTAAAAGAACTCATTGAAGGCGAAAGAACCCTTGATGAGCTTAAGTATATTATTCGAAATGATTATGAAATATATCGTGAAGACCAATTTGATAATGCCGTTCATCATGTGTTGAATCAACATTTATCTGAAAAAGAAAAAGAAGAATCATATAATTTCGTGTTAAAAGATAACCAATCTCTAAAGATAAACATAAATTTAGATAATTCGTCATTCAAAAATCATGTTATTGATATTCTTTCATACGGTATTGCGAGATATCAGGATGAATTTGGTATATATGAGGGCACATTTAAGCGTTACCTAAATTATACAACGGAGCAAATGATGATGATGCTCTGTGAACGATATTATCGTTTTTATAAAGGCACTAAAATCGAAAAAGATGGGACAATATATATTTTAGCTAATCTGAAAAAAGATGAGAATAAACCCGTTCATCAAAAATATAGAGATCACTTTAAAACAAGCCAGATTTTTCAATGGGAAAGCGAAACTAATACGACAATGGAAAGTCACAGAGGACTTATAGGATCAAAGGTTGCTCATTTGTTCATTAGAAAAATTGCTGATGAAGATGGTATTACCTTACCTTATACATATATTGGAACTGGAAAATTAGTGAATCCTTTTGAAAGCGATAATCCAAAGAAAACGTTGATTTTTGATGTTTTGTTGGACCATCCGATTCCTGAGTATTTACATTATGATTTCAAAATCGAGGAAGAAAACAATCATGAATAAAAAAACAATAGAAGTTGTAGCAGCCATCATCGAAAAAAACGATAAGTATTTTATAGCACAACGTCCTAATCGTGGAGAGCTTGCATTGAAGTGGGAGTTTCCGGGTGGTAAAGTTGAACCCAATGAATCAAGAGAAGATGCGCTTATAAGAGAAATAAGAGAAGAGTTTAAGTCAGATATTAAGATTAAAAGATTTATTGAAACGGTTTACCATGAGTATCAGACATTTCACATTGTTTTGCATTGCTATTTGTGTGAACTTGTTTCAGGTGATATGGAATTAATAGAACATGTTAACAAACTGTGGGTTCGCAACAAAGATTTAGATAGTTATGATCTTGCAAAAGCAGATTTATTGATTTTGCCGATTGAATAATGTCCCGTCTAATAGAATCAATTTGTTTAAATAGATTCGCTTAAAATATAGAATAACTACACGTATTAATAAATATGGAGGAACTATGCTATTTAAAAGAGAGGATATAGTCAATTTTTCAGTTAAAATTGGTTGTAAAAGAGAATTACACACAAAGGGTATGGTTGTTTCCGTATTAGGTGATGTGGTTTGCTTAGCAACGTTAAGTGGTGACTATCAAGATCAAATATATTATATGAATGGTATTAAGTCTCCAAGTGAGGTTTATTATTGCGGTGCATATGGAAATGGTGCACTTTCAAGAATTGATTCAGGGAATCGTGAAACGCAGAAGAATAGCGCAGTAACTTTAGTTAACGGGAAGACCAATTTTATTTACTTTTTCGAAAAAATTCATGAAGATTCTGATTTTTTCTATTTCCATGGAAGATATAAGTACTTAAGATATGAAATTGTAAAAAGTTATAATCCAGAACATAAAGAAGAGATATTGTTTCATTTATTATTTGTTGATAAACCATTTTAGTTGCATACATATCGTTAAATTTTAGGTATAAATGATATTCGATAAATATCAACATAATTGTTTAGTTAATTTGGCACTTTTATTTTTCTAGATAGGGGGATAATATGGGAGCTGCGATTATTGAGCTAATTTCAAATCTAGTGAATATCACTGGTAATTCAATTGTTGATACCATAATTTTTGCTGTAATTGGATTAATTAGTGGTTCAATTGCATTTGGTTTAGTCGGTTTTATGTTTGATTTTACAGGTAATTATAATTCTAAAGACATGAGTGAAATGCATTGGGGTATAAGGGTATTATTGTTTTGTATTCTAACTTTTGTTATGGTGAAAATTGCTCAGTTTTTCCGTTGGTTGCTCATTCCTCCACAACTGTATTTTCTGATTGCCAGCATTGTATTAATAATAGTAATAATAGTTGTCATTTATATAAATAGGTCCAAAACAAATATAGATTATACAAAAAAAACTATTAAGGAGCCTTCTCATCAGGAATCTTCAATAGAAAGTAAAGAATCCTGGGAAAAAGAAACTATAAAAAGTGATCGAAAAATCGAATTATGTCCATATTGTAATGGTTATCTTGTAAATAGAATTGGAAGATATGGTAGATTTATTGGCTGCTCAAATTTTCCAAAATGCAAATACTCTAGGAAACAGTGATAAAAATCATGTAAGTACTTTTCAAATCTGAATTATTTATCAATCTTAAATACTATTTATAGGAGGTTAATATGCTCAAAATTGACTTGCACACACATACATTAGAATCAAAAAAAGAAGGTAAAACTCGTAATGTCTCTAAAGATAAATATTACAAAGTTTTGACTGAAAACGGTGTTAGATTAGCTGCAATTACTAATCATAATGTTTTTGATTTGGTGCAATATAATGAATTCTGTGATTATGCTAATGATGAAATAACAAAAGGTGGACGATTATTGGCGATTTTACCAGGTGTTGAAATTGACATTAAATGCACCGAAACCGAAGACGAAGGTCATATCGTGTTAGTTACTTCAAATAGGAATAAAGATATTTTTAATGAAATGGTCTTAAAATGGACCAAAGATAGTAGTTCAGAAGATAAAATTGATATCAACATTGTACTTAATTATACTAGAAAAATTCAGATGTTTTATATAGGACACTTTCTAAAAGAACATCAAAATTTAACTCTTAAGACCATGAAATATATCGAATCAAAAGTAGAAAACAAACATTGTGTTTTTTATGAACCTTCAAATCTAAAAAAATTAGGTATTTTGACTAATCACAATTATCGAGGAATAATTGGTTCAGATGTCAAGGATTGGGACAAGTATCCTGCAGGTAAGCTCCCATTATTGAGAATTCCTATTGATAGTTTTGAACAATTATATTTGTTTTCTAAGAAAGACCAGCCGTTAATTGATACGCTCTTAAATAAAAAACGTAAAGTAAGCTTAGATCTAAAAATTAAAAACGATAAGAAAAAGATTATCGGTGAAGATAAAGCAGTATTATACGAGGACCTCAATGTTATATTCGGTAATAAAGGTACCGGTAAATCAAAGTATCTCGAAGCAATTGATGAAGCACTGAAAAATCAAGGTTTAGCAACGAAATATTATGATACATCCACTGCTGAAGATGAGCTTAAAAGTAAGTTGAAAACTGAACAAGTGAAGAGAGAATATTCTAAATTAGTGTTAATAGCTACAGATATCAATATCAATATTATTGATCAGTGGAGTGAGTTAGATCCTGTTTTGCTAGGTAAGTACATAGAACACTATACAACACGTGAAGCAAATAAAAATAGAGATTTCTTGACGGCTAACTTCATGAAAGATCCTATAAAGATTAAAAACACTCATTATAAAAATGAAATGGAAATTTGTACAACAATACAATCATTTATTGATTATTTATCAAAACTTGAAGAAGACAAATTTCCTACTAATAAGATAGAATATATTAAGAATATCATCGAATTACAAAGTCATAACATGAAATTATTCAAAGATAGACTTCTTGAGTATTATTCATCAAAGCTAACTTTCGACTATGTAAAAATCATTAAAGATCAAACTGAGAAAAAAACAAATCAAATTGCATTACCAGGTTCTCCAAGACTATACAGTTTCTGGGAAAACAGGAAAGAATTATTTAATGAGTTCGCAAAAATACATAATCTCTTAATTTCTAATAGTTTTCAAAAGGAACCTGTAATGTTGGGGAATTTAAGTGATAAAACTAATCTATATTTGAGAGAAGTTCATTCTCCCTTTAGTGATTCAAAAACAAAAGACGATGGTTTTAGTATGACTCTATCAAATCTCAAAATTTTGAAGAAGGTTTGGTATAACTTAGAAAAAAATCTTTTCAATAATACCACTATTAAAAATGCCGTCGTGGAGTTGAAAGACTCGATTAAAGATACTAAGTTTAGTTCATTAAATGATTTGATTGGTGTGAAAAGAGAGTTTTACACTGAAGAACACTTTACATATGAGCCTTCCTCTGGTGAAGCTAAAATGATTCTTTTACAAGAAAAGTTGGGTGAAAAATCTGATGCTTATCTGTTGGATGAACCAGATCGAAGTTTGGGAAATGTATATGTTAATAGTGTAATACTTCCAAAACTTTTGGAATTATCTAACCAAAATAAGATTGTTGTTATAGTGACTCATTCAGCTAATTTAGCAGTTAGGGCACTACCTTTCTGTTCTATCTTAAAGGATTACGATAACAAAATTTATAAAACATACATTGGTAGTCCATTTTTAAACAATATGATTAATATTATAGATGATAAAGAAACTAAGGACTGGAAACATGAAAGTATAGAAATCTTGGAGGGTGGAAAAGATGCTTTCCTAGAAAGAGGGGACACTTATGATGTCAGAGACTAAAAAAATACATGTTGAATTAGAAAAAATAGAAGACGAACATTTTATTGTGTTTAAATTTGAAGAACCTTTGAAACTGAATTTGAAATCATCTAAACATGAGGATATTAGAGGCTTGTTTTCAAAACTCATAACGAACTTACTAGATGAGGATTTTGATCTGGAATATGTAAAAGAGACAAGTGTTACTGAGGTTCTTGTAAAAGAAGTAGCTGAAGAGTATATCAGTCAGTTAAGTATTGATTTGAATAGTATTAAGAGTGATCAGGACTTTATTAAATTTAAACAAATAAAGAGTAGTCTTGATTGATCAGTACATAGTCTAAATTTAGTTCATAGTAAAAAAATCAAGGAGATTTTATGGATAAATCAATCATAATTCATCGAAAAAAATCTGTTAGTATAAAGGCGACTTTACTATTATTATTTTAAATAATATTATTTGGATTCTTTTTATACTTGTATTATTTCAAACCAGTATGGCTAACTTCAGAAATCCCATTCGTTTTGGTTGTTCTTGCATATATCATCATTCCGATACTACTTTTTGCTTTTATTTTTTATTTTAGAAGTATCTTTAATCACGAACCTGTTTTAATTGTCAATGAAAATGGCATTCACGAACAAATGCGTTATCGTTCATTAGGAATGATTAAATGGATTGACATTGAAAGAATCTCAGTTCAACCTTATATGGATAAAACATATCTTATACATGTTTATTTGATTAATCCGGATGATTATCTCATAAAGAAATCACGTTTTTCATTTAAGAGATTTAACTACGGTCATGTGATAATCTCTAGTTTGTATTTTAAGAAAGATTTTCAAAAAGTGATTGAGATTGTTAACTATCATTTTAAAATGAATCAGCTAACATCTCAAGAGTTGGATTAAACGAAATAATGCTAACAGAATTCATAATTCAATTTTACTATTAGGGGGTTCTGATGGATAAAATAACTTTATTTGATCATCTTGTGGATATTGATGAAAGAGAAAAGGACGCAATTAAAGGTACTCTGAGATGTGCTTGTGGAAATGATTACTTTAAAATTTATTACTTTGGTAAGCGGACTAGAGGAATCCTTTCACCTGATATTCTAAAAATTAATAAAAAAATTCAAATAGTAGCACACTGTGAGTTATGTTATAAGTCATACGGATTTGATAACCACAATACGTCGAGACTTCAGTTTAATCAACATTTGGGTTTAACACCAGATTTGGTAATGTATGATAAAGATAATCACAAGGTAAGATTCTCTTTTAATTATTTTCCAGAAAAATTTAAAAGCAATGAATTTGAAAGTTTAATCATTGAAGTATTGCAAAATAACAAAAAGTGGAGAGTTATTGTTGAAGAGTAGATTTAATAAAGTTTTGATAATTTAAGAGGATATATAATGAAAATTGATGATTACAAAAAAAGAGTATTTAAGACAGCAAATTTGAAAGTAAATATTATCGCAATCTTTGCTATTATCATAATGATAGGTATTTTGGCTATATTTTTGATTACTGGAAACCCAGAATATTCTGTGTATATTCTTATACTAATAGGTATCTTTAGTTTGATACTTTTAGTTGGTGTATGGAAGCAACTTTATTATTCGTTTTTACACAAAATTAATGATGATGACCAAGTAGTTGATCTTGCAATAAAACCCTATAAGATAAGTCTTAAACCTTATTTTGATAGAGGTTTATTTAGTAAGTATGGATCATCGTATTTAGGTGTGAGAATACTCTATAGAATAGATGATAAGAAATACCAACTTATTTATCCATTCATGAAGCAAGATTTAAGTCTTTACCCTGAAAATAGGTACAAAGTATATCACGAAATAAGTAATAAGTTATTTCAAATTGAGAATTTGAAACTTAGCTATCTAAGCAACAGCAAAGTGATTATTGACAGTACAATCAACATTGAGAATATGGTATTTAAGATTGTTAACTCATGTTTCAAATAAAATAGAAATGTTTATTTACAATAAGGGGGGAGCACCTATGTTTGTTACAAGGTCAAAGGGTATGACAGTAGCTATTAGAATATTCAGTATATTCGTAATATCTGTTTTTATATTACTTGTAATTTCATCTATAAATTATTTAATTAATTCTAACAATTATATAGAAATGATTCAAGGGATTTTCGCTCTCTTACTATTCTTATTGATTTTGATTGTGAATCTACTGTTGACAATTAAAGCATATAAACGAAATCCAACTGTCTTAAAAACTGATGGCGATAAACTGATAATCTTTCTTGGGTATAGAACCGTGAACATTTCGATTAGTTCTATCGAAAAACTCGGCTATAGCGAATATCGTGGATTCACTGCTATAAATATTAAATTGAAGGGTAAGAGAATCAAAAGATATACACACTTTTGCAAATCTGATGAACTTGACACTTTTATGTCTAGGCTTAAAACAATGAATCGAAAAATAAAGGTTGACTATTAACTAAAGGACTTAATGTTTTGTATTGAATGCTGAAGATACTACGGGAAAGTATAACAATCAAGAGGTGGCTATTTTGTTTGCAATGTTATTCATTTTATTAAGTACCATTATTATGGTGTTCACTGTTCCATTTTCACAAGAAACCCGCTTGAAATTAACCCTTCTAATTTTAGAAGAATAAGGATTAATAAATTTAAGTGGTTATTCAGAACCATTGGTTCAAAGGATAGTATTTATAGTGATTTAGATAATTTTGGAATTCCGAGTCCAATCTTCATTTTACATGTTTTTGGATATTTTGTTTCAATTGCAAGTGTGATGCTTTATATAATCCTGCATATTATTGGAATTGAACTTAGTGAAATAGCTATCTACGCAATATACATATTTTTATCATATATAGCAATAGTTGTTATTGCGTATACTTGTCTAATACTCGTTAGCAAGAATAGAGATAATAAGCAAAAATGATTGAGGTGAAATCAAAATGAGTATTTTTACAAAAAAACCTAATATTAAGAAGATAGAATTTTTTTGTAATTGGTTTATAGAAAATAAAGAAATTCTAGTCGAACCAATGAGACAAACTGAGCATGATATTGACGCAATTTTTAAATCAATAAATGAGATTCGTGCGTGTTTGGCTGTGCCATATAGAGATGGATATAAAGGTGATATAGAACTCGAGTATGGTTTTAATGAACAACAAAGCAAATGGGAATTATGTTTGTTTGATATGAAGAATGCTTATTTAATCAAGGTTACTTCACTGATCAAAAAGTATTTAGAGTCAAGGATCGGAGAAAATTGAATAATCCGTATTTCTAATTAAATAACTATACAAACTTGATTTATTAACCAACATACTGTTAGAATATCATCTATAAAGCCTGGTTTGGCCAGATTTATGAAAGGATTGATTTGAATGAAGAAAAAGGGATTAGCTATGATTGGATTACTATTGGGCATCATCGGATTGCTTTTCGCTATTTTAAGCTTAATGATATAATTTTACTATTATTATTTGCCTGGACATCAAAACATTGTTAGTATCAATTTCGTTTTGCTTATATATTATAAGGACGATCTCGAAATTTTAATATGAATGTTATAAATACAGTATTCATTTACATAAAATATTTTACGCAATGCAATAGTTTATTAGCTATTTAAAAAATGAAGTTTAACTATGAATGAATACATTCTCAAAAATGAATAACATTAATAAAGAAATTATCGGTTTATGTGTACACTTTATTGGCATAAAAGCAATCTTCATTTTTTATAAGTTTTAACGCAATCCAATATCATAGGTTACACCCTCGAGTTGTTTGAATCGTATCTCTTACATTATAATAATTTCAATACCTAAAAATAGAAACGATAAAAAGCCGTAATCAGCGGCTTATTTATTTTTTATCAACACACTATTTAGGTTATATAGATTATAAAAAAGATATATTGATTGAACTGAAATGACAAAATCGATATTTATTCCTGATTATCCACGCCACTGATTTCTGAATTGAAGTGGTGTTAATTCTTCACGGTATTTAAAAAGATTAATAAAGTGAGTTACATTATCAATACCTACCATTGATGCAATCTCATAAATAGGATACTCTGAGTATTTGAGTAATTCTTTAGCACGATTCATCCTTAAAGTTATAATATATTCCACAAAAGAAACTCTTAAATGCTTTTTAAATTGTCTTGATAAGTAAGATGGATTTAAAGCGAATTTTTGTGCATAGTGACTTAATCGGTGTTCTTCGTTAAATGTGTTTTGCAAATGACTGACAAGCTCTGTGAGATGTCTTGGTAATTGCTCGTTTAATGAGGACTCATTTTTTGAATTAATGAGAATATATGTTAATAAATCAATGATATATTGCGATGCATGAATGTCTGAGAGATGATTCTTCTTTTGGATCATTAAGATCATAGTGTTTAAATAGTGTTCAACTTTCTGACTATTTTCAATCGTTATTACGGGACTATTTCTTTGATGAAAGTGTTCATAATATCCTCGACTTGTCGCTCCGTTGAAGTGAATCCAAAGAAAGCTCCATGGATGATCTTGCTTGGTGTAGTATATGTGATGTTCCATACAATCTATAAAAAACAATGAGTTCTCTTTTAAATCATATGCTTGTTCTTTGTAAATCAATTTACCTTGACCTGATAATGTGTAAAGAATGAGAAAAGAATTCAAGTGTCTTCTTTCAGTATAATAGGGATGTTCAGTTTTAAAAAAACCAATTTCTTGTATGTAAAAGAAAGTAGATTTAATTTCATTTGGAATGGAATTTATTAACCTTATTGAATCAAAAGACCACGCATTATTGGTTTTTTCTAAGAAAGTCATCGAAAATCCTCCATGTCAAAAAACTATGATTATTGAGCATCATACGTAGATGATTAATCAATTATAATCTTTTATAATGATAATGTAAAGTATTATATCGGAGGAACTATGGACAAAACAAAATATCAAAGACATATTAGATCACGTATCGGATTATATTCAATAGGTTTAAATACATATTGGAATCAGTTTAATGGACTGAAAGATAGAATTATTGGCTATAACAAGTTTATTGAAAAAGAGATGGGAGCTGAATGTGACATGTTTAACTTCGGTCTTGTCGATTCTGAAGATCTAGCACGTCAAGCTGGCGAATGGTTCAATCAGAATAATGTTGACTTAATTTTTTGTCATGCTGCGACATATGCTACAAGTAGTACAGTATTACCTATTCATTCGATATGTAAAGCAAAAGTTGTTGTATTGAATTTACAACCTACTGCACAAATCAACTATCAAACTGCTACTACAGGTGAGTGGTTAGCTCATTGCAGTTCTTGTGTGGTTCCTGAAATTGCTAATGTATTTCGAAGAAACCGAATACCTTTTCACATGGTAAGTGGTCTTTTAGGATTGCATGAAACACCTGAAATATCACTAACTGATGAAGTCACATACCACAGAGCTGAAGCTATTGATGCATGGAAACAAATCAAAGAATGGATTAAAGCTGGTTCTGTTAAACGAACATTACAAAACAGTAGATTTGGATTTTTAGGAAACACCTATAGCGGGATGTTGGATATGTATAGTGATTTCACACAAATATCTGGGCAAACGCATTCACATCTCCAAATCTTAGAAATGTGTGATCTAGCCAAACATATTGAATCCATAACAGAACTCGAGATAGCGAATAAAATCATCGAGATTGAAGACATGTTTTGGATCAGTGAAGATTCGCCTTCTGACCCCATCGCAAAAAAACCAACTAAAGATCAAATTAGATGGTCAGCCATTGTTGCCGTAGCACAAGAAAAACTAATCGAGGAATACAACTTAAATGGTTTAGCCTATTATTATCATGGTACCAAAGAAAGTGATTATGAAAAGATTCAAGGAGGATTTATTGTTGGTAACTCTCTATTAACATCTAAAGGAATCCCATGTTCAGGAGAAGGAGATTTAAAGACTCTCGTTGCTATGAAAATATGTGACATTTTGGGCATCGGTGGTTCGTTTTCAGAACTTGTTGTTATTGACTATGACTATGAAACCATTCTAGTCGGTCATGATGGTCCATTTCATGCTGAAATATCAAATGGTAAACCCATTTTAAGAGGTATGGGTCTTTATCATGGCAAACAAGGGACTGGTGTATCAGTTGAGGCAAAAGTCAAAACAGGTCCAGTTACAACGTTAAATATCACTCAAACCGATGACTACAAATTGAAAATGATTGTTTGTGAAGCGATGAGCGTTGATGGACCAATCATGGCTATTGGAAATACACAAACACCATTGAAGTATGATCTGCATCCAGATCGGTTATTAGAAAAATGGTTCAACGAATCTCCAACACATCATTTTGCATTGGCGATTGGTCATCATGCAGAACTGATAAAAAAAGTTTCGATTCTTTTAGATTTTGACTTCATAAAATTATAAAGATTATCAATAACAAGATTATTTTGACATTTTTTCTTTATATTCTATATACTAGTTTTGGATGCTTTTTATACGATAGCAGGAGGTTTGAATAATGACGGAAATTAAGACGGATTCAGCATTATGGATATGGGACCAAGAATGTAGCAAAAAAAATGATTGGGTCATGTTCAGAAGAAATTTTGTTTACAGTAAACAAGTATCAGAAATCTACTTAGATATTGCTGTCGATTCAAAGTATTTTTTATGGATAAACGGCAAACTCGCTGTCGTGGAAGGCGGTTTAAATCGCGGACCTTATGAAGGCTCTGGTTACGCAGACCGTGTCTATATTGATCAATTTTTAATCAGTGGCAATAACAATATCACTCTGCTCGTATGGTATTGGGGAAATCAAGGTCGTAACAACATTGATAGTACAAAACCTGGTCTTCTTATTTCCTCAAATATGAGCGAATTGGAATCGAATCATCAATGGTTAACATTAAGACATCCTTCATATCAAGAAACACAAGAACCTTTACCATCGTATCTGTTTGGTGGTTACAATATCGGTTATAATGCAAATTATGAAATTCCTGAGTTTAACCAACTATCTTATCGTGATGCAGATTGGAATCAAGCAACAACTTACGGGCAATATCCAGTTGCTCCTTGGCATAAAATCTATCTAAGACCCATACCATTATGGCACTTTTCTGATATCATTCAATACAAATCTATGATTGAATGTAATGGTATATTTACATGCGTTTTACCCTATGCAACCCATTTATCCATCTACTTTAAAATTGAAGCACAAGGTGATGAAGTTATTCATATTCAAACGGATCGCTATGAAGTTCATGGTGGCCCAGGAGAAGAAAATAAAACGTATCGCGGTCATAGAATCGAGTATATATGTAAACCAGGTTTGAACGAGTTTGAAAGTTTATATGCTTTTTATGGAGAAAATGTTCACTATACCCTGCCTGGTTCAGTGAAGATTATACAACTGGGTTATCGTGAAGTGGTTTATCCTGCAAATATCAAAGGGTTTTTCAAATCGGATAACGTTTTAATCAATCGATTGATTGATAAATGTGCTAGAACCTTAGTGGTTTGTATGCGTGATAATTTGATGGATTGTCCAGATAGAGAGAAAGGTCAGTGGATTGGTGATGTGAGTGTCCAAGTTCCTCAAATTTTCTACACGTTGGAAAGAAGTGCTGATCAATTAATCACTAAGTCTATCTCGGATTTTATTCATTTGCGAAAAGGTGATGTTTTGGTTGGTAATGTACCAGGTGTAGATTATATCGAACTTCCATCTCAGTCACTTAATGCAGTGAGCGAACTTGGCATGATTGCTCAATATTACAATTACACGAAGGATATCTCGGTATTGGCATTATGTTATGAACCGGTATATAAATACTTAAAATTATGGTCAATTCAATCAGATGACCTTATCTTAAGTCGAAAAGGTGGATGGGCATGGTTTGATCATCTGTATAATGTCGATGACGTTGTTTTAGAAAATGCGTGGTATTTCAGTGCTCTTAAATTTTTAAAGTATATGTCGGAGGTCTTAAATAGATCTGATCATAAATTTTTCATTGAAAATGCAATGAGTAGAATTTATAAAGGGTTTCAAAGATTGTGGAATGGCAAGTATTATAGCAGTGGTGTAGTAGCTGATGAAAGAGCAAATGCATTAGCCATCCTATCTGGTCTCACACCAGAAGAGCATTATCCAACAATTATGCATTTAATTGTTAATTCGTACAATGCT
>MIDA01000039.1:0-12732 GCA_001830045.1 Tenericutes bacterium RIFOXYA12_FULL_35_10
CTTTGTTTATGAAACGTCTGTTTCTCCCATCTATAACCAACAAGATCAAATATTAGGGGTTGTATCTATTTCAAGAGACATCACAGAAGCAGCCATTAGACAAGAAGAAATTAAATACATTAACCAACATGATTATTTAACCGGTTTATATAACAGACGCATGTTCCAAGAAACATTTGAATCACTTCATCAAGATAACCACTATCCTTTGACGATTATGATGCTTGACTTAAATGGTCTCAAACTCATTAATGATGCCTTCGGTCATTTAAAAGGTGATGAAGCATTGAAGGATGTTGCGCTTACATTAAATAAGATTTTGTGTGATCATTTTGTTTCACGTATCGGTGGTGATGAGTTTGCTGCAATCTTAACTCAAGTTGATAAACGTAAAGTTGAACAATTAGCTGATGAAATCACAAAAGCAGTTTCAAATTTAGTGATTGAGAATGTACACTTATCGATTTCAATCGGTCATGAAATGATTGAAAATAAAGATACTGATTTTAATGAAGTGATTAAAAAAGCAGAAAACAATATGTATCGTCATAAGATTGCTGAATCCATGAGTGTTAGAAATAATGCTATTAAGGCTATTCATAAAACACTCACTGATAAATATCGTGATGAGCGTATCCATTCTGAAAAGGTTAGTCAATTGTGCTATGTGATAGGTGTTGCACTCGGACTGAATGCAGATAGTCTCAAAGAACTTCGTTTAGCGGGAATGTATCATGATATTGGAAAAATTGCAATTCCGGATGCGATATTAAATAAACCAGGTAAATTGACACCTGAAGAATTCGAAATCATGAAGACACATACAGAAATGGGATATAACATTTTAAGAGCTGCAGATGAGTATAGCAAACTTGCAGAATACGCATTAACCCACCATGAAAGATGGGATGGCAAAGGATATCCTAGAGGTATCAAGGGTGAAGATATTCCCTTATTTGCAAGAATCATTAATTTAGCAGATAGCTTTGATGCGATCACATCAAACCGTAGTTATCGCGAAAAGTCAACCAAAGACAAAGCGATTGAAGAAATTAAAAAACATGCAGGTCATCAGTTTGACCCAGAGCTTGCAAAAATCTTTGTGACTCAAGTATTAAAACGTGAATGGTGATAGACAGAAAGGGTTTAATAACCTTTTCTGTTTTTTATAACTTTGAAGCATAAATAACATATTTTTTTGTATAAAACTTGATATAATCGAGGTAAAGTGGGGCGATGTCATGATACGTGCGATTATGTTAGGTGCAGGCAATAGGGGTCTTGGGACTTATGGGGAATTTGCTTTAAAACATCCTAATGATCTGAGTTTTATTGCAATCGCAGAACCAAATGAACAAAGAAGAAACTATTTTGCAGATAAGCACCATATTGAAAGTGATATGATGTTTCATCATGGAACAGATGTTTTAAAGAAACCTAAGTTTGCAGATGCCATATTTATATGCACACAAGATCAACTACATACGGATTATGTGTTAAAAGCGATGCGACTAGGTTATCATGTCTTCTTAGAAAAACCAATGGCAACAAAGCCAAAAGATATCTTGCGCATCGTAAAACAACAAACGTTATACCATCGTAAACTCGTTATTGCACATGTTTTACGTTATTCTCCGTTTTTTATGAAAATAAAACAGATTTTAAATGAGCACGTCATTGGTGATGTGATTGCTATGGATCATATCGAACATGTCGGAGATATTCATTATAGTCATAGTTATGTGAGAGGAAACTGGCGAAACGAAGAGATAGCTAGCCCAATGATTTTAGCTAAATCTTGTCATGACATGGATATAATGCTTTTCCTTCTAGAAAAAAAACCAGTGAGTATTTCTTCATTTGGTGAACTTACACATTTTAAAGCGAGTACTGAAAAAGATGTTCCCAATTACTGTATGGATGGCTGTAAACATGAAAAAACATGTCGTTATGAAGCAAGGAAAATCTATTTAAATGCACCAGAATGGATGAAATATCCTGTTTCCAATGATTTTTCTGAAGAAGCGATTCTAAAGGCATTAAAAGATGGTCCATACGGCAGATGTGTTTACCGTTCTGATAACAATGTTGTAGATCATCAAAGTGTGATCATCCAATTTGAAAAAGGAATCACCGTTAATTTTATGATGGTCGCATTCACGAATGAGATTAAACGAACCATACATATCATGGGAACCAAAGGTGAACTTTGGGCAGACATGAATGAAAAAGAGATAAGAGTTAAACCTTTTGGTCAAGAACTTTATTTGGTTCCTGTTAAACATGAAGAAGGTGGTCACGGTGGTGGTGATCAAGGAGTTATGAAAAAGTTTATCAATGCACTCACCTATGATTGGGATACAAAAGATGATGTCAGTGATGCTGCATTAAGTCATCTGATGGCATTTGCTGCAGATGAGTCACGCAAAACAGGTAAAACGGTTCAAATGAAAACATTTTTAGAAGAGGTCGAACATGGAACTAAGACAAGCTAAAAAAGGAGAAGAAACCAAAGTTTCTGATCTTGCAGTGAGAATCTTTAAACCAAATATGAAAGAACAGTTTATTAGACTTTTTCATGAGCAAAATATCAAACACATTTTTGTTGCTGAAGATAATTTACATCTTGTTTCTGCACTCAATTATTATGTATCAACAATTAAATCTAATAGAGGTTTGTTTAAGATTGCATCCATCGGTGCTGTGTGTACATTAGAAGCGTATCGCGGACAAGGCATTACATCATCACTTTTGACGATGGCAGAAGAAGTTATGATTGAAGAAAACATCGATTTTTGCATTATCTCTGGCAGAAGAGGTTTATATCAACGCTTTGGTGCAAGAGATGTAGGTTCAATTGACCGTTATACGTATAATCCATCCTCAAAAGTTCAAAAAACGTGTGGACTACGCCCGTTTCAAGAGGTTGATGAAGATCTGATGTATCAGATTTATGAAAAAGAACCGATTCAATATCTACGTTCAAAAGATGAGTTTCATGATCTACTCATTGCTCAAACCTATCCAGATACTTATCAGACATACCCCATCTATTTGATTGAATATGAAGGTAAAATAGAAGCATATGTGATTTTAATCGATCATCATGATAAAAAAGAACTTGGGATTAAAGAATATGCTGGAAATAGAAAGTGTATCATCAATGCACTACCTGAATTGATGCGCATACATCAAAAAACATCGATTGACTTCATGACATTTAATGAAGATGAGATTAAACAACATATCGGTGTTAGTCCAGAAAGAATGAGCCAACAAGCAACCATTAAAATCATCAATCACACCTCATTTTTTAACAAATTGAACACATGGGCTAAAGAAAATAATAAAGCAATCAAACTCAATGAAAACAACCGTTTATCACTCTTAAATAAATCATATACATTAACAGATGAGATGATGTTAAAGTTAATTTTTTCTGGTGACATCCCTTTGGAAATGTCACAAAAAGAAGCTGATCTACTTAAACAGGTTTTCCCCATTGATCTTCCTTGGTCACATAATTTAAATTATCAATAAAAGAAGTTAAAACGAAGTGAAACTTCAAAAGTAGACACGAATAAAGTCTACTTTTTTATTTAACATGTATGACCATGTCTTTGATGAAGTAAAATGGATCAACTGTAAAAATCTTTTAAATATTGAAAAAATGTATATTCTTGAGAGCATTATCCATATTTCATGCGGTTTTGTTTTATAATAGTAATATCACAATCAACAGGAGATTCACATGACAAAAAGAGTTTTTACGATTTTAATGATAATGATTACAATGATGGTTTTTTTATTTCAAGCAAAACCCATCACTTTATATGCAGAATCAGACACCTATGATGTTGTCTATTTTGGTTCAAAATTTTGCCAGGTTTGTATCGCTTTAGATGAACAGGACAATGCGTTTAGTCGTATGGAAGCGCAAGGCTTATCTGTGAAGAAATACATCATCGAAGAAGATACAAGTTATACCAATCTTTTTAGAAATTACCAATTCACCTACGATGTTCCACAAAATAGTGCATCTGTTCCGATTATCTTCGTTGGAGAGCACTACATTTCAGGTAGAGAAGCGATTAATCAAGCGATTGATGATGAACTTTTAATTACTTATGCTGAAAATGAGGTAGCTCCAGAAATCTTAACTGCACCACCGAGTGATTTCTCACTCATCTACTTTATCCTTTTAGGATTTGTTGATGGTGTCAATCCATGCGCAATCGCGATGTTACTTATTTTTATATCCATGTTAGGTTTCACGAAAAAGAAACGTGTTTTACTTCAGGTTAGTCTAACGTTTATTTTTGCGATATTTATAAGTTATTTCTTGTTTGGAACAGTTTTATATAGATATTTGAATCAACTTCAGTTTTTATCATTCTTGGTTAAAACTGTGCCGTGGGTGATGATTATCTTATCGAGTTTCTTGTTTTTACTCAATTTCTATGATTTTGTGGTTACCATGTTGCAAAAATATAATCTTGTAAAAAATCAGTTACCCCGTGGTATTCAAAAATTCAATCGTAAACTCATGGCAAAATTCACGCAAACGATGGAAGAAGAAAGCAAAATGATTTATGTTGTCACTTTCTTTATTGGACTTGTGATTTCGTTTACTGAATTTTTATGTACAGGTCAAGCGTATTTAACAGCTATTTTGCATCTCATTCATTTTACCGATCATTTAAGCAGAGGTTTGATCTTACTCGTTGTCTATAATCTTATTTTCGTATTACCACTCATTATCATTACATTAATTGCATTAAAGACACAATCTATTGTTTCTATTTCAAACTTTATGAGAGAAAAATTGCATTGGATTAAACTTTTTAATGCACTCGTCTTTTTAGCCATTTTAATTTACTATCTTTTATTCATGATATAAGGAGATGATTTCATGAAAGCAAACCTTGTGATTTATGATGAAAATCATCAAGTGATTTTTGAAGGTAAAGCACTTGATTTACCTATTAAAATGGATGCGATTAAAGCGAAATCAATGGAACTTTTTAGTGATCCCGATCCATGTATTATTCATCAATCCTATGCAATCTCAAAACTTATAACACCTTTGGTTGCTAAACTAAAGAAAAATGTAGAAATGAGTGCACGTGATCTTGCAATAGACCTATCATGGATTGAAATGAAAGATATAGAAAAATGTACATTCTTTTTGAAAGGATAACCGCATGAAAACTTATTATTTGGATCATGCAGCAACCACACCACTAGATAATCGTGTTTTAGATGAGATGTTACCTTTGATGACATCTCATTTTGGTAACCCTTCATCGATACATCATGAGGGTGTTATCGTCAAGAAGAAAATCAACGAATCAAGACAGATCGTAGCAGATTATTTTGGTGTTAGTCCTAAGTCTATCATCTTTACATCAGGAGGAACTGAGGCAACCAATTTAGCGATTTTGGGTTATGCTAAAGCTCATACTGATCGAAAAGAGATTATGACGAGCACGATTGAGCATCATGCAACAATGCACACACTAGATGAACTTGAAAAACGTGGTTATGTTATTCATCGAATTCCAGTTAATCATGAAGGTTTCATAGATATAGATGTTTTTAAAAATAAGTTATCAGAACATACATTGATGGTTTCATTCATTTGGGCTAATAATGAAATAGGAACGATCCAAGATATTGAATCCATCGGTCATCTTTGTCATGCAAAAGGTGTAAAATTGCATGTAGATGCAGTTCAAATGGTTCCACATTACGCGATTGATTTAAACAAAATGCCAATTGATCTTATGACATTATCTGCACATAAGTTTTATGGTCCTAAAGGAATTGGTGCTTTAATTGTAAAAGATAAAAATCTATTGACTCCTATTTTATATGGTGGAAATCAACAAATGGGATATCGTTCGGGTACAGAAAATGTCTATGGTATCATCGGATTAGCAAAAGCTTTAAGTCTTCTTGGTAGTGAAAGAGAAGAACGTACGAAACAAAGTCTTATGATGAGTGATCAATTCATGAACAAACTTAAAAGATTGATTCCTGAAATTAAACTAAACGGTCCTAAACATCATGAAAAACGTCTACCTGGTTTACTCAGTCTTTCATTTCCTAATTGTTCAAGCACTGGTCTTGCATATCATTTAGATGAACTTGGGTTTTATGTATCGACGGGAAGTGCATGTTTATCAAATGATATGTTGATGTCTCATGTCCTAAAAGCGATTGGTGTAAGTGATAAGGTGGGTACCATTCGTATATCCTTAGGATCATTGATCAGTTTTGATGATCTGGATTCAATTGTTAATGGCATCGTTAGAGCTTATCAAGAAGTTAAAGCATAAAATCGACATAAAAGCACACGATGATGTGCTTTTCATTTTTGAAAGTTCTTGTCATAAATTGCAAAAAAGACTCAAAATCAAGATTGAAAAGACATCTTCACTTTGCCAATGATTGAAACAAGGTATAATGATGATGAGAAAACAAGTGAAAGTTGAGATATCATGAGAAAATTAAGTCTATTAATAGTGATTGGTGCTTTATTACTCGCACTCTTCGCATGTGAAAAAGAAAAAGATCCAAACTGGCTTGAAGAGATTCATGTCTCTTTTGATGCAGAAATGCTTGGTGTAGCCACTAACGATGAACATGTCTTACTAACTACAAAAGATTTAGGTTTAGTTATCGAATTAACCATCATCATTGAGGATCCTTTTTTAGTTGATCAAGATACAAAACTTTATATCAATGATGAACTGATTGAGCGTGATCTTTTAACGATAACATCAACGAGCATCATTTATGAAATTCCACATCCGAATCCAGTTGATCCAGAATCATATGTAGATGTAGAGATTACATTTGATCCTCAAGGGGGAATTTGGCCAGCAGATATTTTTAACATGTTTGAGCCTGAATATGAACTAGTGGTTACTGCACTCAATGACTTAAGTGGAGAAACATTTTCTTTATTTGATAATGAGCAGACACAATTAAGATGGTTTTATAAGCTCTTTCTAAGTTATAACGAAGCTTATCAAGCGTATGAAGTTGTATATAAGGATGCGTCTACTGCAAGTATTTTATACCTTGATTTACCTGCGTATGATTTTGTTATAGGTGCACACCTACATACAACAGATGTGGTTAGTAGAGATATCATGATTGAACTATCATCTGATGAAGGAAGTTCTAAGTTTGTGAGATTTGATCAAGATCCATCAACGTATACTTCAGGCAATCTTGGCATTTCTATATATACGGATCAACAAGTTTCAGGTGAATTTATGAAAACCTATCAAGATATTGAGGTCTTACCCGTACCAACCATGGAAAACTTTGTTTTTCTTGGGTGGAGTGATGGCGAAGAACTTCATCATATTTTCCCACGTTATCAAGCTAAAGATGGTATTCGATCGCTTCAATATGAAGCAGTTTGGGGGTCTTATGCATTGGAAGATGTACAAACTTATTTAGAAACACTCATTCCTGATCAAACAGTAGATGATTTAATCTTACCAACGAGCTATAGCGGTTATACGATTATTTGGCAAAGTTCACATCCTGAAATTATCAATATAGATGGTATGTATAAGCGTCCATATCAGCCAACGGTTGTGACGTTAACTGCACACTTAACTTTAGGTGAACTTTCAGAAATATTAACATTTGATACATCAACAATAGGTTATAAATCATTAGAAGCACCTATTGCATCGTCTTATATTTATAGAAACTTCCATTTAGTGAATGATGCATTCTTTGAAACACTTGACATCATCAATGGTGCTTTTATATCTGCAGATGAATATGGTAACTTAACAGGTTCTGCCTTTTTATCCAATATGGAAACATATATTTTCCCCAAAGCTAGAATTCATGGCAATTGGGTCATCCCATCGATTGCTCCTGAATCAAAGTGGTCACAAATTGTCTTATCACAAACACGAATGAATGATTTTGCAGATAATATCGTAAATCTCATTAATACGTATGGTTTTGATGGTGTTGATATTGACTGGGAAACACCGACCACATCAGAAGTGAAGAGCTATACGGAGTTGATGCGTATTGTTTACACCAAAGTGAAAGCAAATAACCCCAATCATTTAGTCACTACAGCAATCACGGGTGGACAGTGGCAACCTCCTAAATATGATTTAATTTATTCTCAAGCCTATATCGATTATATTAACGTCATGACCTATGGTATGACAACGGGTGGTGCTCAATATCATAATGCATTATACAGAGCAACAACCTATCACAATACCCAGTTTAGTGCTGGTAGAACTTTAGGGACATGTTCCATTGATGAAAGTGTTAAAATCTTTAAAGACTCCTATCAAGTACCCTACAGTAAACTCATTGTCGGTGCGGCATTTTATGGCATTAGACAAACAAGAAGTTATGTCAACGGTGCATGGACAGCATGGGCGAATGCTGGATCAGTGCACTATACAGATATCGCATCAACCTATGCCAATAGCAGTTTATACACTAAAGCATATGATGCTAGAGCAGGTGTTCCATACATCATTAAAAATGATGGTACTGAATTTATTTCCTATGATAATCCCAAATCGATTCTAGAGAAGAGTGAATATATCATCAATGAAGGATTGGCAGGAATGATGTACTGGGAACATGGATTGGATGCAACCGGTTCTCTACTTGATGCTATTCGAACGGGGTTATTAAAATGAGCGATCATATCACGTTTAAAGTTGATCCATCTTTTGATGGAAAGCCTATAGAAAATCTATTTCAAGCCTTTTATACACCAACAAAGACCATGAATCATTTACTCAATAAAAAAGTGATGATTCAAGATGCTTATATTAAACCAAAACATATCTTAAATCAAGGTGATGTCATCACAATTGATTTTACAGGTATGATACATCCATTAACAATCGGTGATGTCAGTGATCATATCAGCATTCTTTATGAGGATGAACATGTTGTGATTGTTGATAAACCAGTCAACTTACTCGTTTATGATGATGGCATGAATAAAGATGATTTGACGAGAAGAGTCAATCGGTATTTTCAAAAAAAGGGATATATGTTACCGATTTTACCTGCACATCGTATCGATGTTGAAACAAGTGGTATGGTTTTATTTGCCAAACATCCTTTAGCGTTATCTTATTTATCACAACTTTTTGAACGCAAAGAAATCGATAAAACCTATACCTGTTTAGTCAAAGGTCCTTTATTAAAAGAAAAAGGAACAATCAAAACAAAAATTGCACAAGATCGTCATTCATCCAAAATGATTCCTAATCCAGCAGGCGTTGAAGCAATCACACATTATCAACTCGTAAGTTTAGAGGATCCTTTTGTAAGACTACATGTTTCGATTGAAACAGGTAGAAAACATCAAATTAGAGCACATTTAGCAAGTATCGGATATCCGATAGTTGGTGATGCACTTTATAGTGGGTTTAGAGCAGAAAGATTGATGTTGCATTTCGGAGAAGTATCCTTTAAGCATCCCATGAAACAAAATAAAATCATTCAACAATCAAGAATACCCTTTTGATTAGATTTTAGCTTGTGGTAAACTATGTGTATACATAAAAAGAAGAAAGTGAGATAAAAAATGAAACAATCGACATTTATCATGTTAAAACCAGACGCAGTCAGAAGAGGGTTGGTTGAGCCTATTTTATCGATTTTTAAAGAAAATGGCTATCAAATCATCAGACAAAAAGAAATGATGGTTTGTCGTGAACTGATCTTAAAGCATTATGAAGAAGTTATCCAAAAAGTTAACCAAGCTTATTTCCAACAAGCTATATTAGATACTTTTGAAGGACAAAAGGTTATTGCTTTAGAAATTGGAAAAGATTCAGAACATGTGATTGAGGATGTGAGAGCACTTGTTGGTGCAACCGATCCAGTAAAAGCAGATCCTATGAGTATTAGAGGAAGATTCAAAGATGATAGTTTAGAGGTTGCGATGAAAGAAAAACGCACACTTAGAAATCTGATTCACGCATCTGATTCAATCGAAAATGCAAAACAAGAAATGCATTTATGGTTTAACCAATTCTAAGAAGACCCTCGTGGTCTTTTTTTCTAGATATACATCTCATATTCAGTGATACAATAAAAATAAATAGGGATATCGAGGTTATATACATGCCAACAATTTATGGAGTTGAACATGTCACTTATTTGATTATAGTGATCAGTTTAATGATACTAACAACATGGTTTATCAAACGTCATATCAAGACAGAAAAACAATTAAGATTGATTATTCGTGTGATTGGTATTTTACTACTCATTGCAATCACTTGGAATAGAATCAGTGTCAGCATGCTCAGAAGTGGTTTTGATGAAATCTTACCAGGAACATTTTGTGGAACAAGTAGTCTCTTTTTAGCGATATCAGCAATCACATTAAAGAAAAACCATGTCGTTTTTCATACGTTGATTTATGTGGGTCTTTTAGGCGGATTATTAACACTGTTTTACCCAGAGTTTATTGGACAGGGGGCAACGTTTTTTTATCCGATGACCATTTCTGCGATGATACATCATACCCTGATGGTTTATCTTGCACTTTTAATGCTTTTTACAGGTTATGTCAAACCAGCACTTAAACATTGGATCATACTTCCTATTGGATTAAGTTTTTATATGATTTATGGTTTGTTTTTGATTACAGAGCTCAATTATAATGATGCCATGTATATTTATCATCCCATTTTAGAAGGTACACCTTTAAACTGGTTTGTGTTAGGCATGCTCTTTTTAATAGTACACGTTATCTTCTTATGGGTGTGGGATAAAAAGTTATTTAATTGGATTCCTTTTTTAGAAAACAACATCAATAACAATGGAGGACAAAGTCATGTCAGTTAAACAGTTACAAGAACAATTAAATAAAGGTGAGATTACAAGTGTAAAGCTTGTAGAAAAAGCACTTAAAGAACATGAAAAATGGATTGATAAAAATGCGATTGCAGTGATCAGTCCCTATGCATTTAAACAAGCCATCATTCTTGATGAAGAAAGAAAACAAGGGAAAGTTAGAGGACCACTTCACGGTATTCCTTTAGTGATTAAAGATAATATCTTGTATCAAGATGGAACACCTACAACAGCTAATGCATTTTCACTACATGATTTAATCCCCCCTTTTAATGCTAAAATTGTTGATCTTTTAATTAAGCAAGGCGCTATAATCTTAGGAAAAGCGAACTTATCTGAATTTGCATACTTTATGAGTTATGATGATATGCCTTCAGGATATGGTTCGATGTATGGGCAGGTTAAGCACCCCTTTGATGAAAAAATTGACCCTTATGGGTCATCAACAGGAAGTGCGGTTGCTGTTAAACTAGGTATTGTGGAACTTTCAATCGGTTCTGAAACGAATGGATCTCTCATGGCTCCAGCCTATCAATGTCAAATTGTTTCAGTTAAACCTAGTTTTGGTTTAGTTTCTCAACATGGTATTATTCCCATTTCTCCAACACAAGATACTGCAGGACCGATGGCAAATACGGTTGAAGATTGTGCATACTTACTTGACGCACTTGTAGATAAAAAACATAAGTCATATAGTGCTAAGTTGGATGTACCCTTACACAAACAAAACATCGGATTTATAACCATTAAAGGCCATACCTATAGTGATGTAGAACAAGAGATTTTAAAAAAAGCAGAACATCGGCTTAACCAATGTGGTCATGAAGTCACATATCTTGAAATCGAACAAGCACACATCGCTAATGATCCAACATTACTGATTGAGTTTAAATATGCATTAAACCTATTTTTAAATGAAGTTAAGGGTTCTACCAAAATGACATCATTATCAGATATTATCCAGTTTAACAAAGATCATGATAGAAGATGTCTTCGTTATGGCCAAAGCATTTTAGAAGCTTCTGAAAAAACAAGTGGAGATCTTGGTGATCCATCCTACGTTGAACTTAGAAAAGATATCGTTTCAAAAGCATCGCTTTTGCAAAGACTTATGGAAGAACATCACTTAACAAGCGCTGCTGCACCTTTATGGATGGGGTTTGCACCTATTTATGGTAACCCATCCGTGTGTATTCCAGAAGGTATCTATGCTGGACAACCTAAAGCAATGGTCTTTGTAGGTTTAATGAATGATGATGAAAACTTGCTCAGATTGACGCATCAGTACCAACAATTAATGATTCAATAAAAGATGAAGCATTCACAATATAGCGTGAATGTTTTTTTATATACACAATTCTTTGAAATTCATACTATTTATAAATGGTAAAAATAAGCCCTATTTTTGCTTACATATGTATGTAAAAAAAATAATTTTATCTTGTATGAAACGGTTTTCAGTGATACAATGATGTTGTTAGAACAATAGCCTAAAGAGGAGGATTTATGAGAAAGGTCATTGGATTACTTTTAGTTTTACTTTTTGCAGTAGTACTTGTTGGTTGTGGAGATAACGGTACACTTGATCCAGAAGATCAAAAAATCGTTTTAATTACCGATAAAGGTGATATTACCGATAAGTCATTTAACCAAGGTGCTTACGAAGGTGTTAAGGCATATGCTGAAGCAAATGATATCGAATACGGTTACTTAAAACCTGCAGATGCAACAGATGCTGACTACATTGCAGCAATTGAACAAGCCATTGCAGACGGTGCAACCATTATTGTTACACCAGGTTTCTTATTCGAACCAGCAATTAATGCAGTTCAAGCAGATTATCCA
>MIDA01000039.1:12770-13066 GCA_001830045.1 Tenericutes bacterium RIFOXYA12_FULL_35_10
TGTCCTGCGCCCGATTTCTGTCGATAAAACTGAAGTGACGATCTACTGTATCGCACCTATAGGTGAAGAGCCGGAAGCACGTACACGTCGTATCCGTCAGTATGAAGACTTCTTTAACGCATCAGGTATGGCAACCCCAGACGATCTTGAAGAATTCCGTGCATGTCAGGCAGGTTATGCCGGTATCGCGCTGGAATGGAACGACATGTGCCGTGGTTCTAAACACTGGATCCAAGGCCCGGACGATGCTGCCAATGAAATCGGTTTAAAACCAAAACTGTCTGGTATTAAAACTG
>MIDA01000040.1:0-12585 GCA_001830045.1 Tenericutes bacterium RIFOXYA12_FULL_35_10
TACTTAACGATTCCTGAAGAATCATTAATTAATTTACGCTATGTTGATGAAAAGAATAAAAATGATGGTAAAGACATTGTAGCACTTGTGACAGGTAATCGTCATGAACCCTTCTTTATGCTTCAAAGAATGTGTAAGAAAGCAGACCGCTTGATACATATCACAGAAGAAGACACAGTTATTTTAATGACACCTCCTGTTCCTGGTACTGAAAAAATGGCAGCTCGCACATTGGATGTTTTATTTCGAAGTGATGCACAAGTTAAAGTCATTGATAAGAGACTTTTAACTTCAGCGCATGCGACAGCAGAAGAAATCAAAATGATGATGAACTTGTTAAAACCACAATACATCATCCCAACCATTGGAGAATATCGTCATCAATACGGTGTCAAACGCTTAGCGATAGAGATAGGCTATAAGCCCGATAAAGTCTTTTTACTTGATAATGGAGATGTGCTCACCTTTGATGAGAAAGATGTCTATGTGGCTAAAAATGATATCAATGTCGGTGAAATCTTAATTGATGGAACTGCTGTTGGTGATGTCAATGACTTTGTCATGAAAGACCGTGAACTTTTAGCTGAAGATGGTGCGCTCCTTTTAGTTGCGCATGTTAGTCCTAAAACAAAACAAATTTTAGGTGAAGTTCATATCGTGACCAAAGGATTTGTTTATGTCCAAGAATCTGAACAACTTTTAAATAAAGTAAAAGAAACATTCATGGAAGTTTCTAAAAAACATTTAGAAGGCAAGTATATTAACTGGAACGATTACAAAAGAGATGTTCGTAACGAAGTGAATAGATATATCTATCAAGAGACGAGACGTTCTCCTATTACGATTCCTGTTATTATTTCAACTGAACAAAATGGCTAATAAAAAGCTCCTTCATATCGAAGGAGCTATCTTTTTTTATGTTTGATTTTATCAATCATTTTTAACCTGTCTGAGAGTGCTTTTTCATAAGATGATTCATCTTTAGGATGGTAATAAGTAATTTGTTTAATTTTATCTGGAAGATAGGTTTGGTCGTTAATCGAATCTTTATCGTTATGAGGATAATGATAGATTTCAGGGTTAATTTTGATTTTTCTGTTATCCACATGATCAGGTACAGTTCCTGTATCTTCATTTTCGTAATGTTGGATGGCTTCATCGATAGCTGCAATTGCCGTATTGGATTTAGGTGATATGGCCATATCGATCACAATTGTTGATAAAATGATGCGTGCTTCTGGAAATCCGACTTTCATCGCTGCATCACATGCACTGACGACTTTACCACCCATCAGTGGATTGGCAAGTCCGATATCTTCATAGGCAATCACTAGAAGTCTTCTGATGATAGAAGGTAGATCACCTAACGTAATTAAACGTGCTAAATAATGGATAGCAGCATCCACATCAGATCCTCGTATTGATTTTTGGAGCGCAGATAATAAATCATAAAAATGATCTTCATGATCATCTAAATCATGATTCATTTTACCTGCAATACGGTAAACGGTTTGTGCAGTTAAAAGATCTCCATCATTTAAAATCATGGATGCACTTTCTAAAAGGTTTAAGGCTGTTCTAATTTCATGATTGGAGTAACGAATGATAGCTTTAATCGCGTCTTTATCGATTCTGATATCATTATCAAGTTCTTTTCTTGCAGCTAATAAAGCTTTTTCAATTGCTTCATCATCCAGTTTTTTAACTTCGTAAAGATGACATCTTGAGCGAATCGCCATATTGATGGATTGATAGGGATTTAATGTCGTTAAACCGATAACTGTTGCATGACCTGATTCCATAAAGGGCAGCAGATAATCTTGAACATCTGTTTTCATCCGATGAATCTCATCAATCACGATTAAAATATCATGATATGCAGTTGTATCAATAATATCTTTTAATCTCGATTTGGATTCAGTTGACGCATTAAAAAAATAATGATCAACACCTGAGGTTTTAGCAAAAATGGATGCTATCGTTGTTTTACCTGTCCCTGGAGGTCCATAGAGAATGAAAGACAGCATTTTCTTCTTTTCAAGCATCTTCACTAAAACACCATCTTTTCCTACAAGATGGTCTTGTCCAAATACATCTTCGAATTTTTCTGGCCGCATGCGATATGCGAGTGGCTTCATGTTATCACCCATTTTCCATTATAGCACACTTGCTAAAGATGAGAAAATGAGATAAAATAATGTGGTAGTGGCGAACCCTTTTTTTGTTTAAGGGGCGCAATTTTGGAGGGATAACATGGATTTAAAACAATATATAGCAGAAGTTCAAGATTTTCCAAAAGAAGGTATTTTATTTCGTGATATTACACCACTCATGTCAAACGGTAAAGCTTACGCTTATGCGTCAAAAGCTTTTGCTACATACGCAAGAGAAAAACATGCAACAGTTATCGTAGGACCTGAGGCAAGAGGATTTATCTTCGGTTGTCCGGTTGCTACTGAACTTGGTATTGGTTTTGCTCCTGTAAGAAAACCAGGAAAACTTCCAAGAGAAGCTGTCAGTGTTAAATACGATTTAGAATATGGTTCAAATGAATTATGTATGCATGCAGATGCTGTAAAACCTGGTGATAAAGTACTCATCGTAGATGATTTACTTGCAACTGGTGGTACAATGGATGCAACCATTAAGTTAGTTGAAAAACTTGGTGGTGAAGTCGTTGGTTTAGCATTTTTAATAGAATTAACTGAATTAAAAGGTAGAGATGTTTTAAAGGGATACGATATTTTAACATTGATCTCATATTGATAGGGTGATGGTTTTATGCCAGATGCTTTATGGTTATCTTTAGCTGAATCTTTCTCTTCGTATATCAAAAGAGAATCCGACATTAAGCTTATTGAACAGGCTTATTTTTTGGCTAAGGAAAAACATGAAGGTCAAATGCGAAAAAGTGGAGAACCCTATATTACACATCCGATTGCAGTTGCAAAAATTATTGCAGATCTCCATGGAGGACCTGCAACCATTATTGCATCGTTATTACATGATACCGTTGAAGATACGACGTTATCGTTAAAAGAAGTGGACACTCTCTTTGGTAGTGATATTTCACAACTTGTTGATGGTGTGACAAAAATATCTAAATTATCCTTTAATGAAAAGGTTTCTCAAGCAGATAATCATCAAAAGATGTTACTGGCGATGGCAAAAGATATTCGTGTTGTCTTAATCAAGATTGCAGATAGACTTCATAATATTAGAACCTTAGAGTCCATGACACCAGAAAAGCAATATAAAATTGCAACTGAAACCTTAGAAATCTATGCTCCTTTAGCACATCGTCTTGGTATATTTAGAATCAAAGCGGAATTGGAAGATCGTTCTTTAAGATATACAGATCCTCCCATGTATTACCGTGTATCAAATATGATTCAAGCGAAAAAAGCTGAAAGAGAAGCATCGATTGATCAAGTCATTTCCAATATTAAAATATTATTTGATCAATCTGAACTCCACGATTTTGAAATCAAAGGACGTATTAAAAACATTTATTCCATCTATAAAAAGATGGTTAAAGATAGTAAACAGTTTGAAGATATTTATGATTTATTAGCCGTTAGAATCATCGTTGATCGCATTGAGACATGTTATCAAGCATTAGGTATTATTCATGCTAATTTCACGCCGATTCCAAGAAGATTTAAAGACTATATTGCTGTACCTAAACCGAATATGTATCAATCACTTCATACGACTGTTTTATCAGATGATGGTACACTTTTTGAAGTGCAGATTAGAACCCCAGAAATGGATCAAATCGCTGAGTTTGGTATTGCTGCCCACTGGGCATATAAAGAAAATAAAACATACTCTAAAGAAAAAGAACAATTTGAGATTGCTCAAAAACTCAAATGGTACGGTGAACTCTTAAAAATGAGTGAAGATATGGATGAAACTTCGGGTGGTGCTGAAGAATTTGTAGGTACCATTAAAGGTGACATTCTGGATGCTAATGTTTACGTCTTTACACCAAAGGGTGAAGTGATCGAGCTACCAAAAGGTGCAACACCGATTGATTTTGCGTACCGCATTCATACCGATGTTGGTAATAAGATGGTTGGCGCGATTGTTAATAACCGTATCGTCACCTTAGATTATGAATTAAATACAGGAGATATTGTGAGTGTTAAGATTAATAAAAACTCACAAGGTCCGAGCGAAGACTGGTTGAAAATTGCAAAATCAGCACACGCAAAACATAAAATTAAAGGATTTTTAAATAAACTCAATAAAGATTCGATTTCACAAATGGGTAAAGATGCGCTTGAACGTGAATTTCAAGCGAACAAAATTAATGAATCTGTTGATGACGCGTTTGTTAAAAAGCATTTTGAAAAGAATATGATTTTAACCGTTCAAGACATGTATCTTGAAATTGGTAAAGGAAATCTATCGCCAAAGACAGTCGTCAATAAATTCCTTGGATTAGAAACTGATCCACAAGTCTTATTGCAACGCCAAATGGAAAAAGCTGCGAGACAGCTTACGACACACAGTGAAACTGGCGTTGTCATTGAAGGGTTATCATCACCTCAATTAAAACTGGCTAATTGCTGTCTACCTATTCCAGGAGATCCCATCATTGGTTATGTTTCAAAACAATCGGGGATTGTTATCCATGCAACATTTTGTCCAAATTGTAAACAATTTGAAGAAAATCGACTCATAGAAGCCTACTGGGCAACGGATATCACGCGTAAATACCCAACATGGATCAAAATTATTGGAAGTAACAAACCGACGCTATTAACTGAAGTCGTCACTGCAGTTAACGCATCTCAAATTGCGATTGCAGAAGTAAGTGCAATAACAACATCAACGTTAGAAATGATTATTAAGCTTAAGATTTCCATTTTAAATAGTTCACAACTTCAATCACTGATGGTCAATTTAAGAAAAGTGAGTGATGTATATAGTGTTGAGAGGGATTTTAAATGAGAGCAGTCGTTCAACGTGTCAAAGAAGCTAGTGTTAAGATTGATGGAAAAGTCGTTGGAAGTATTGATCAGGGATATCTTATTTACTTAGGTGTTCATGTGAGTGATACCATAGACATTGCATCAAAGATGGCTCAAAAAATTCATGCTTTACGCATTTTTGAAGATGAGCAAGGCAAAATGAATTTATCGATATCGCAAGTTCATGGAAAAATCTTACTTATTTCTCAGTTTACACTTTATGGTGATCCTAAAGGAAATAATCGCCCGTCTTTCATAGAAGCAGCAAGACCAGAACTCGCTGAACCACTTTATGAACATGTATTTCATGCATTAAGTCAGGATCATCATGTTGAGCGGGGTATCTTTGGAGCTGATATGAAGGTTTCATCAGTTAACGATGGTCCAGTGACAATCATCATTGAATTTTGATTGACAAAATCGTATATTTACTGTATCATGATACTGTAATTCAATCGTCTGTGAAAAAGGAGATCCGCTATGGATTTGTGACACCTTTGGAGACAAAAGCAAGTCAATGAGGGCTAGAGCAATCTAGAACTAAGGTGGTACCGCGTAGCTATTACGTCCTTAGATATGTTTAAGGACGTTTTTATTTTATAAGGAGGTAGGCTTTTGAAACCTTACAAAAAGATGCCTGTGATTACATTTGATCACTTTCAACTGAGAACCATCACCAAAAAAGATTATAAAGATATGTTTGATTATGGCAAAGATGAAGAAGTGACTTCCTTTTTATCGTGGGGGCCATTTACATCACCGGTTGAAGCTAAACAAGCGATAAAAACGATTTTTTATCCAAGAATTCATAAAAGTTTACCCCGAGGTTACGCCATCATTGATTTAGAAAAACATAAAATGATTGGTACCATTGATTTTCATACGAAACCTAAAGATAAAAACGGTGCTGAAGTAGGTTATGTCATCGCAAAATCCTATTGGGGACAAGGTCTTATGACGAAAGCACTCTCACATCTTGTTGATGTTGGATTTAACCATTTAGGATATGATGTGATCTATGTCAGACACTTATCTAAAAATATCGCAAGTCAAAAAGTTATTTTAAAAAACAAGTTTAAACTGATTAAATCAGAACCAACTATCTTAGAAAAAAAACATGAACAGATTTCAGATTTCATGTTAACTTATGAGCTCACAAAGGAGAAATATCATGCAAATCAACAAAGTTAAAGGAACATACGACGTACTACCAACTGAATCTTACCGCTGGCACGCATTAGAAGAAAAAATTCATTCCATTTTAAAACTGTATAACATTAAAGAAATGCGTACACCGATTATGGAATATAGCGAAGTTTTTCATCGTCAAAGTGAGTTATCTGATATGGTGACGAAAGAGACTTATGATTTTGATGATCGTGGTGAAAGAAGATTAACACTTCGTCCTGAAGGGACTGCAGGTGTGATCAGAAGTTATGTTGAAAACAAACTTTATGCATCTCAAGAACTTGAAAAAGTTTATTATATTGGACCTAACTTTCGATATGAAAGACCTCAAAAAGGTAGATATCGTCAGTTTTACCAGTTTGGTGTAGAAGCTATCGGGACTGTCGATCCAGCACTTGATGCAGAAATGATTATGTTGGCTTATGATTTTATTAAGCGTTTAGGCTTAAAAGGCGTAAGCGTAAAGATAAATTCACTGGGTGATGATGAATCAAGAAGAGCCTATCAAGAAGCTTTGACAAAACATTTTGAACCACATCATGACACGTTGTGTGATGATTGTAAAGCAAGACTTATTAAAAACCCACTACGTATTTTAGACTGTAAAATAGATCAAAAACATGAAGCAGTCATGCACGCACCAACACCTCAAGACTATTTAAATGAGTTTTCAAGAGCGTACTTTAATCAGGTGCTAGCGCATTTAAATGCCAGCCAAATCAAGTATCAGATTTCTCCAAAACTTGTTAGAGGACTTGATTATTACAGTCATACTGTCTTTGAAATTGAAGCGGATATTGAAGGTTTCGGTGCACAAAACGTTTTAGGTGGCGGAGGTCGCTATCAAAAATTAGTTTCTGAACTAGGTGGACCAGAACTGGGAGGTATTGGATTTGCGTGTGGTATGGAAAGATTACTTTTAGCACTCGATGCTGAAAACATTGAACTTGCCAAAGCAGATCAATTAGATGCTTATGTCATCGTGATGGGTGAAGAACTTAGAATCACAGGATCAAAAATCTTATTTGATTTAAGACAATCTAATTTGATTGCTGATATGAACTATACGAAAAAAGCATTTAAAGGGCAGTTAAAACAAGCCCTACGCCTAGATGCTAAGTATTTAATTATCTTAGGTGAAGAAGAATTTAAAAAAGGCGTTGTCGGTATTAAGAACACGAAAACAGAAATACAAGAAGAAGTGCCTTTAAGAAATATTACAATGTATATCAAAGAAAATGGTGAAAAATAACATGCAAACATACACACATCATAATAATGAATTATCGATGGCTCATCTTGGAAATGAAGTTTATTTAAAAGGTTGGGCAGCGAAAGTAAGAAATCTCGGTGGTCTTATTTTTATTGATTTAAGAGATAGAAAAGGGGTCACACAACTCGTTGTTAAACCTGAAAATCCTTTTTATGAGCTTGCGTTAAAGATTCGTAACGAATATGTTATAGAAGCTAAAGGGATTGTTATTGAAAGAGAAAGTAAAAATAAACAACTACATACGGGTGAAATCGAAGTTGATGTCAAAGAGCTCATTTTATTAAACTCTGCAGAAACACCACCCATTACCATCAGCGATAACACGGACGCTTTAGAAGATACTAGACTTAAGTATCGTTATCTTGATTTACGCCGTCCTGTGATGCAAAACTATTTGATCAAGCGTCATCAAATTACACAAGCGATTCGTCAAGTGCTCGTTGATGAAGGCTTTTTAGAACTTGAAACACCTATTTTAGGGAAATCCACACCTGAAGGAGCAAGAGACTACTTAGTGCCTTCACGTTTATATCCAGGGACTTTTTATGCGCTTCCTCAGTCACCACAAATATATAAACAACTATTCATGGTTGCTGGTTTAGAGCGTTATTTCCAAGTGGCACGTTGTTTTAGAGATGAAGATTTACGTGCTGACCGTCAACCTGAGTTTACACAAATCGATATTGAAGCATCGTTTGTTGATATGGATGATATTCAAGCAATCATCGAAAAGATCATGGTTAAAACGTTTAAAAAAGTGTTAAATACGGATATTCAAACACCATTCTTAAAAATGAGTTATCAAGAGGCGATGGAAAAGTATGGTAGCGATAAACCTGATATGCGCTATGAACTTTTAATTCAAGATTATAACGACGTCTTTAAAACGATTGATCTACCTTTATTTAAAGGGAAATCTCATGTCAGAGGACTACTTTTCGAACAAGGACAAACAATCACACGTAAGCGTATTGATCAATACACGGAAGTTGTTAAGAAAAACCATGGTGACATGCTTGCCTATATCCGTATGCAAGATGGTCAAATCACAGGTTCGATTGCGAAATTTCTAACTGAAGAACAAGTGAAGTCACTTAAACTCAGTGAAGGTTCTATTTTATTCTTAGTTGCAGGTGAATTTGAACCTGTTTCTCAAGCATTAGGTGCGCTACGTATTGAGATTGCAAATGAGTTTAAACTGATTGATGAAAATGCCTTTAAGTTCTTATGGGTTGTCGATTGGCCACTTTTAGAGTATAGTGAAGAAGAAAAGCGTTTTTATGCAAAACACCATCCATTTACAGCACCAGTCGATGCGAAAATTTTAAAAGATGATCCGAAAAATGCCATGGCGAAAGCTTATGACATCGTATTAAATGGTTATGAAATTGGTGGTGGATCGATTCGTATCCATAGCCAAGAAGTACAACGTTTAATGTTTGATACACTTGGTTTATCTCAAGAAGATATTACCAATCGCTTTGGATTCTTTGTTGATGCATTAAAATATGGAACACCTCCACATGGTGGACTTGCACTTGGTTTGGACCGTGTTGTGATGTTGATGACAAAAACAGCAAACATCAAAGATGTTGTTGCATTCCCTAAAACACAAAGTGCCAAAGATATGATGATGCAGGCACCCAGTGATGTTGATCAAAAACAATTAGATGAACTCATGATAAAGGTAGGTAAATAGTATGAAGAAAATTACATTAGCAGGAGGATGTTTTTGGGGTGTTGAAGGTTATTTCGATCAACTTAAAGGCGTTCTAGATACAACCGTTGGTTATATCGATGGCAATAAAAAAAATCCAACCTATAAAGAAGTATGTTCCGGTGCTGCAACACATGCGGAAGCCATGGAAGTTTTTTATGATGAAAACGTCATTAAACTTGACATGGTTTTAGAACATTTTTTTAGAATTATTGATCCTTTTTCAAGAAACCGTCAAGGTCATGACATTGGAAGACAATATCGTACGGGTATTTACTACGATGTTGAAGAAGATAAAGAAAAAGTATTATCCTTTATGCAAAACATGTTTGGTCCAGACTTAAAACGTGTTCAAACTGAAGTGAAACAAAACCTCGATTTTGAAGCTGCAGAAACATACCATCAAGATTATTTAAAGAAGAATCCAGGCGGCTACTGTCATGTTGATTTAAATTTGGCAAAACCTGAGGAGAAAAAATAATGCGTCAAGACTATATTTCATGGGATCAGTATTTCATGGGGGTTGCGAAACTATCTGCACTGCGCAGTAAAGACCCCTCAACACAGGTTGGAGCATGTATCATTAATCAAGATCGTCGTATCGTGGGTATTGGGTATAATGGACTTCCTCAAGGTTGTGATGACCATGCTTTTCCATGGGGTAATGAAGGTGAATACACTGAAACGAAATATCCTTATGTTGTTCATGCTGAAGCGAATGCTATTTTAAATGCGACAACTAACTTAAAAGGTGCTTCGATTTATGTGACCTTATTTCCATGTAATGAATGTACAAAACTCATTATTCAAAGCGGTATTAAAGAGATTGTGTTTGAATCCAATAAATACCAACACACCAAAGAACATCAAGCTGCAATCAAGATGTTAAATGCTGCCAATGTATCCTATCGAAAGATTGAAGTTGGAGAATTAACATATGTTAACCTTACTTAAACGATTTAAAAAACTGCTTATTGTTTTAAGTTTTCCTTATCTGTATGTTCTATTTTTACTGGTTGCACCTACAAACCAGCAAATCTTAGCTCCAGGTGGTTTAACTCCAGTTTATGAAACAGTTGAAATTGAAGGCATTACGATGTCTTCACAATTTCATACAATTTATGTCTATAATTACTATCCAATGACGCCTTTTCAAGGGTTTTTAGCGAGTTTAGGTGATCGTATGGATGTTTATCCTCTATCTGTTAGAGATAAAGATACTTCATGGCGTGATGAGTATTTGGCGGGTCAAGTGTCTAAATTGTCGAGTTTACAAATATCGGTGATTAAGGCATATGAACTTGCAAGTATAGAAGATGATAAGATTGCTATAACCCATCACTTTGAGGGATTAATGATTTCTTACCGCCCAAGCCGAATCAAAGAGTTACAAATTGGAGATATCGTTTTAAGTATCAATGGTGAAAACTATAGTGATCATGATGAGTTAGGTTTTACTGAACTTGCGAAAGCAAGAGAAGCAACACTACTGATCAAACGTGTTCAAGAGAACGAAGTGAGTTATCATGAAGTGAGTTATGTACTTGATGATGATGAACCAGGTTTACGTTATTATCCAAATTATGTGATTGAACAAGCAACACCTTCATTTACACTACCCGGTCTAGATTCAGTTGTAGGTGGTCCAAGTGGAGGTATGATTCAAACACTTAGTATTTATGTAAGTTTACTTAAACTAAACATTGGTGATATCAAAATTGCGGGTACAGGAACCATTTTGATGTCAGGAAATGTTGGATTAATCGGCGGTATTAGACAGAAAATTTACACTGCAATTGATCAAGATGTGGATCTATTTTTCATTCCAAAGGCTCATTTAGAAGATATAGATGACATGAATTATCCCTTTGATTTGATTGCTGTTGAGACTATTGAACAGGCGGTAAATGCTCTTTATGAAGCCATCAATTAACGGTTTTTTTCAGTTTTTTTATCGGTATAAAAAACTACTTAAATTAATTGAAAAACAGATTACGATGTCTAGTGCTGTAAAATCTGTTATTGGTGCTCTTTTCCTCAGCGTATTTGTACTTGGTTTACCAGTCTTAGTCATTGTAAATATGTTTATAATTGCTAAACTTACATTATTTTTAGCTATTTTGTTGGTTCTTATTGTTATGGTTTGGCCATATCTTTATTATGCGTTTTATTACACATTACTAAAAAACTATCACGAAAAATTAAATGAAATCAACACAAAAATACCTTATATGGTAGAAAGTACGATTATTTCTGTCGTACTTATGGTGATTGGTATCATCGTTTTATCTGTGATATTCTAGGAGATTATGATGCTTATTAGTGCGATTATTATCGTTTTAACATTGCTTTTTGACCAAATAACTAAATACATCGCGAGTACAAATTTACCCTTAAATGGAGCTAATGTGACGTGGATTCCAGGTTTATTTGAAGTTTCATATCATCAAAACCCAGGGATGTCATTTGGTGCCCTTGAGGGACAACAATTTTTATTTATGGTTGCGACCATCATTGCTCTAGGTATTTTTGGTTACTTATTTTTATCAACAGACTATAAAACTAAAAAAGTATATAGTATTTCAATCGCACTGTTTATTGCAGGTACACTTGGAAATGCGATTGATCGTGCACTCTATGGTTATGTGATCGATTTCATGCATTTTCCGTTTTTGGATTACATTTTAGGAAATTCAAATTTCTATAATAATTGGGCAGACATGTATTTAAGTGCTGCCATTGTATTATTTTCAATAGATTTATTTATCTTTGATGAAAAAAGAAAGAAGGCATTAAAGAAACATGAAGAAACAGTACAAAGTTGACCAAGAACACGCTCAGAAGCGTCTTGATCAAGTCGTTCAAATGCTTTTTTTTGAGGAACAAAGCAGAAGTTTTGTTCAAAAACTAATTAAAGATGGCATCTGTAAAGTTAACAATGAAGTGGTCAAAACGGGGTACACATTAAAACTCGGTGATATCATTGAGGTTGAAGAAAGACAAGAAAAGAAGTTGGATCTAGAAGCAGTTGATTTAAAACTTGATATCGTCTATGAAGATGATGATCTTTTAGTGATCAATAAACCGCAAGGTTTAGTTGTTCATCCTGCATCAAGTTATCATGAACCGACGTTAGTGCACGGACTTTTACATCAAGTTGATGAGTTATCAACAATTAATGGTGTCGTAAGACCAGGTATCGTTCACCGAATTGATAAAGATACTTCAGGGTTACTTGTGGTTGCTAAAACCGATGTTAGCCATCAATTTTTATCAAGTGAGCTTCAAGATCACCTGATTAATCGTATTTATATCGCTTTAGTCTATGGCGATTTTAAAGAAACTGAAGGCACCATTAATGCACCGATCGCAAGACATCCGAAAAATAGACTAAAGATGGATGTGATTGCAACGGGTAAATCTGCAAG
>MIDA01000040.1:12669-12827 GCA_001830045.1 Tenericutes bacterium RIFOXYA12_FULL_35_10
TACTCATTTAAAATACATCGGGCATCCTATTTTTAACGACGATACTTATGGCGGTAATTATATATTAAAAGGAACCACTTTTAGCAAATACAAACAATTTATCGATAATTGTTTTAAAATACTTCCTCGTCAGGCTTTGCATGCAAAATCGCTGGGAT
>MIDA01000041.1:0-1605 GCA_001830045.1 Tenericutes bacterium RIFOXYA12_FULL_35_10
TTATATATGAGATTCAATTAGAATGATACTTCAATGATTTGAGACTTATTCTTCAGTTTCTTCTTCGTCTTCTACTTCATCTTCATCATCTTCGTCGTCTTCATCATCATCCATGTCGCGGTCAAATGATTCTTCATGTTCTTCATCATCATCTGAACCTTTAACAACGACTGTATAGTAGGTTTCGCCTGTAACTTCGTCAATCATGACTTTAACTTTAGCTTCACCTTCAGATTCAACACCATCAATCATGGTATAAAATTCAATCTTTAAAATGTCTTCGCCATCTTCAGTTTCAAGTTTAAATTCGTATTCACCTGAATTTGCACCATCAACAAATGAAAATTCGATTTTTAATTCATCATCTTCATTTTCAATCTTAATTTGAGATTCGTTAACGACTTGACCATTTTGATAAACCACGTATTCAAACTTAACTTCTTCGTCTTCAATCTTGTAAGTAACTTCAACAAAATCTGTTTCGTTTAACATGGAAGTAAATTCGATTTTTTCTTCATCGTCTTCAATTTCGTGTTTACCAGTAATTTGATAAGTGACATCACCATGGATTAAAATACCAGCGATTGCAAATTCTGATTCATCATTTTCATTTGTATTTTCGTTATCATCTTCGATTTCATCAGTTTCTTCGTTATCTTCAGCATCCTCTTGAATGGTTGCTTCTTCAACAACATTTGAATAATACATCGTATATGTTACTGTATTACCTAAGAGATCAATCGTTGTAAATACTTGTTTTGTTTCATATTCTGGTAAGTCAGATGCTTCAGTTACAACATCTAAACCATTGGACTGTGCAAGTAATTGTTCAAAAAGTTCTAAATAGGGTTCAATTTGCTCCATAGGAGTTACAACATCTTCACTCATACGACTAACACGTTGAGTTTCTAATACGGTTAGTTCTTGACTACTTAATAAACTTACTGATGATATCGCTTGGAAAGCTAGTACATCTTGATCACTATCCAAATTGAATGGAATACCATCCTGATTTAAGCTGCCACATGCAGCAAGACCTAGAGTTAAGGATAAACCGAGTAAAACAAATAATAATTTTTTCATTTTGAATTCCTCTCTTTCTTTTTACACCTTATAAACGAATGGTCCACTCACTTTTATTGGAAAAAAAAGAAGAAACGTTAAATCGTCTCTTCTCCTGGCTTAATTTGGGAACGATAGATATTAGCATAAACACCATTTTTACTTAGTAAATCTCGATGTCTACCTTCTTCTACCTTAATTCCATTTTCTAAAACAACAATCTTATCTGCATTTTTAATTGTAGATAATCGATGCGCAATAACGACCATGGTTCTACCCTTTTTAACGGTTTCTAAAGCTTCTTGTAACATCGTTTCTGTTTCAGTATCAATATTTGCAGTGGCTTCATCCATCACTAAAATGGCTGGATTATGAACGACAGCACGCGCGAATGAGATAATCTGTTTTTCACCAACGGATAAGTTTCCTCCACCACGCGTAATCATGGTATGGATACCCTTTTCAAGTTTATCCAAAAGTTTTGATCCACCAATGTCTCTTAAAATCTCTTCAATCCGTTCGTCTGATACTTCTTGTCCAAAG
>MIDA01000041.1:1618-21862 GCA_001830045.1 Tenericutes bacterium RIFOXYA12_FULL_35_10
CAATCGTTCCTTTAAACATGGCTGGATCTTGCAAGACTATACCCACATGCGTACGGTATGTACGCTTAGAGTAGGTTGTTATATCGATGTCATCAACTAATATTTTTCCCATGTCATAATGTTTCATATCATAAAAGCGCATGAGTAAACTCATTAAACTGCTTTTCCCAGAACCGGTATGACCAACAAGACCGACCATTTGACCTGGTTTAATCTCTAAATCAATACCTTTTAAAACGGGATGCCCTTCACTATAGGAAAACCAGATGTTATCAAATTTAATGTGTCCTTTAAATCTTGGAATTTCTTCAAATGAACCATCTTCTTGTTCACCATCAATAATTTTAAAGATACGGTCCGTTCTAACTCTAGCATGCTCTAAGTTACCTATTTCTCTAAAAAGTGTTCCTACGGGTTCAATAAGACGCGATAAATAGTCGTTATAGGCATAAATGATACCAGCACTTACAACAAATCCTGAGATCGTTAAGTATCCATTACCAAAATAAAGGACGATAATGGCTGTAACAAGTGCACCGATTAAACGGATCATATTCCAACCAATCGATAAGTGTAAAATGTTTTCTTTAACTTTTTCTTGCATAAATTCGTTAGATAGATTGTTAAAACGATCTTCTGTTTGTTTTCTAAAATTGAAGATCTGTAAAATGTTAATCCCATTAATGATTTCGTTCAGTTGTGCAGTGATCATGGAGGATTGCTCATTAACCTTAACGGCAATCTTGTTTAAACGTTTCGTGAAAAACTTGAGCCATACATAAACAACAGGGAAAATTAAAAATGTCATCAGTGCAAGTCTTGCATCTAAGTAAAACATCCCAATATAGGCGAAGATCACAGCTAAACTCGCGTTTACAAGTAAGTTCATAATCGTTGAAAATAAATTCATCATCCCAGCAACATCACTGATTATTCGGTTTGCGATTTTACCTGCTGGTTCTGTTTCAAAATAGGTCATAGGCATTTTTTGTAGCGCTTTGACCGCATCTTTTCTGGCATCTCTTACAATATTCACGTTAATCATCGATGTTGTTATGCGCTGAATATAGGTAAATATGGTTTGTAAGAAAAAGCGAATGGTCAGTAAAATAATTAAGAACGTGAGTGGTTTAACAAAAGGTTGATAGAAATCGATCACTTCAGTTCTTGACATTCTAGTGACTTCATAGACTTCAATTTGACCTTCTTGACTCGTTATCGTAAGTGTTGAACCTTCTAATTCCTTATGTCCTCTAATCACTTCATCGTTGCTAAAATAATATTTTCCTTCATAGATCACAACAGATACACGATCACCTGATGTCACATCTTGACTAAAATAACGATCTTGATACGTGACTTGAGCTTGTTCTTCGCTCACCTCATACCAAGGTCTTTCAATACCAACCAAATAATCATCTAAAATCGACTTAACGATTAAAGGTGATAATAACCCCAATGCTTGAACGATCAACATTGCGGTAAGTGTGGTGAAAAGGAGCTTTTTGTAATTAGTGACGTAACGCCATACTTTTTTCATGGTTTTCATCATCTCACCTACTTCATCGTCATCTGTTGGATATATTGATGCTTATACCAACCATCTTGTCTTAATAGTTCTTCATGAGAACCACGTTGTGTAATTTTACCATTTTCTAATACTAAAATAAGATCAGCATCTCTTACTGCTGAAAAGCGGTGAGCGACGATAATATTCGTTTTACCTTTTCTAAAATCCTTAAGATGTCCGATAATGGTATCTTCGGTTTTCGCATCCACTGCGGAGAGTGAATCATCCAAAATAAGTATTTCAGGATCTTTAATGAGTGCACGCGCAATTGATAGTCTTTGTTTTTGTCCACCAGAAAGCGTTGTTCCTGATTCTCCGACCATCGTTTGCATATCATGTTGTAAGAAATGAAGATCTTTTTCAAAATCTGCAATCTTAACTGCACGGTCTAATGCATCTGTTGTTGCTTTCGGTTTACCGATCATGATGTTATCTTCAACTGAACGTTTAAAAAGCATATGCGTTTGAGGCACATAACCTACAAGTTCTCTAATTGCTTCAATCTTAAATGCTTCAATCGATATGCCATCAATATAAACTTGACCGTCTGAGACATTAAATTCTCTTAAGAGTTGTCTGATCAATGTTGATTTACCAGCACCTGTTGGTCCAACGATACCCAGTGTTTGTCCTTTATGAATGGTAAATGTGATATTTTTAATTACAGGTTGTTTATCAAAAGGATATTTAAATGTCACATTCTTAAATGCAATTTCATTAAATTCTACGATGGGTTTGGAATCGTCATGATCATGCACGATAGGTTCTTGTTTCATAATTTCATCAAAACGGTCAACAGAGATTGTTGCATTATTGATTTGACTAAAAATATTTGAAATTGAAATAATTGGCATGAAAAGCATACCAATATAGGAAACGAATGTAATGAGACCACCTAAAGTCATTTGTTGTTGAATAATATAATAAATACCAAATGAGAAAGCAAGAATATATGTAATGCCATAAATAACTTCAAATAATGGGTTAAACCAGTTTTCAAAGCGTACAATATAACGCCAAGATTCAATATCTGCCTCTAGTGCTTTATATTGTTTCTTTAAGTCATTATCTTCTTGAACATATGCTCTAATTGCACGTTGTCCTTCAACAGATTCTAAAACTTTTTCTGTCATATCTGCATAAATTTCACGATGCTTTTTAATGTATTTTCTTTTACGATTACGAATCACATTTAATACTGTGAGTCCAATCGGCATGATCGTAACTGAGATTAAGGTTAATTGCCAACTAATCGTAAATGCCATTACACTGATTGCAAATAAGATTAAACCAACGTTAAAAATAATCCCTTCAAGCATGGATGATGCAGCTTGTGTAATCGCATCTAAATCGGCAGTCACACGTGAAATGAGATCGCCCTTTTCATATTTTTCATAGAACTGTGAATCCATATCAAAAAGGTGTGATAGATAGCGTTGACGCATTTTAAAGGATAACGTTTGAGCTGTTTTTTGAGATAAATGGTTATATAAAAAACTGACGAAATAACGTGTTATGGGAAGTAAAGCTAAAAGGAAGACAATCCAAATAAGACTATCTGCTGTAAGACCACCAGAGATGATGGTATCGATCGCTTCACCTAAAACTTTGGCAGGTAAAAGCGATATGGTTGCAATTGTAATCAGCAAGAAAAACATTAAAACATAGGTTTTCCAACGCTCTTTGACAAACCATCCAATTTTTGAAAATATATTACCCATAATTCACCTCATGTACTATTCACAAACTCAATTATACACCTTATAATCGCATAATAAAGATATAACACCAATGAAAATGATTTCATCGGCGTATTTAAGAAAAGATTAAGATTTAAGGTTATATTGATTAAACATGAATGACTTGATTACCTGCAGCTTTTAATAATCTATTCATGATGGCTTGGCCTAAACCTTCTTTGGGAAGTGCAGGAATATAGATATATTTAATGTTTAACGTATCCATTTGCCTTAAAGCTAGAAAGATGTTAGTTGCTACTTCATTCAAATCTTCTATAGGTCCAAGATCAACTTTATACATGCAATCTATATCAGTCAAATACTCACTCGGAGCAATCACGCCAACCTCTTTTATATCTTTTGATTTCATGTTTTCAATAATATAAGATATAACATCTTCTTTTCGACCTTCAATGAGCGATACGTTTCCAGTTGGTGCATAATGTGCATATTTCATACCTGGTGAACGTGGTATGTCATTTATTTTGGTTTCTGTGGCATCGATGATTCCAACACCTAATGTATTTTCAATCATCTCTTTTGTAATAGCACCTGGTCTTAAAAGAACTGGTATCGGTGTCGTCACATCAAGGACAGTTGATTCTAATCCAATCGTAACTTTTCCACCATCAATCATCAGATCAACTTTTCCATCAAAATCAGATTTAACATGTTCAAACAACGTTGATGAAGGTTTTCCTGAAACGTTTGCTGATGGTGCACAAATAGGAACACCTGCACTTCTAATCACTTCTTGAGCAACTAAGTTTGATGGAATACGTATGCCTACTGTATCTAACCCACCCGATACTTCTTTTGGAATCAAATCTGTCTTTTGAAAAACGAGTGTAAGTGGACCTGGCCAATACTTCTCCATTAAGGGATATGCATGTTTTGGAATCTCTTTAACAACCGTAAGTAAATCTTTTTGATCAGCTAAGTGAACAATGAGTGGGTTATCTGATGGTCGTCCTTTTGCAACAAAAATCTTTTTAACAGCGTTTGGATTAGTTGCATCCGCACCAATACCGTAAACGGTCTCTGTCGGAAAAACGACTAGACCTCCAGAAGACACGATTTTATGAATGTCTTCTTTGACCTTTGGTTTATTTATATCTTTATCTAAATAGATTTTCATGATGCTGTCGCTTTCAAAAAGGCATCATATATTTCGGGATGCGATTTACTGACATTTGTTGGTTTTAAATCTTTGTTAAGCCAAATTAATTCAGTTGTTCCGATGTGAACACATTCATTTAAGTCATCATAAAGTCTATATTCAAAATAAAGTCTGACTTTGGTTAATTGTGTTAACTTGGTCTCCATACGATATGTTTGACCAAACAAAGTCGGCTTTAAATAAGTTGAAGTTAAGTAATACATGGCAAGCATCACACCTTTTTCTTCAATCACATGAAAAGGTAGCCCCATATCTTTACAGTATTTAACACGACCCATTTCATACCAAATGGGATAAACAGAATGATGGATGATTCCCATTTTATCAGTTTCTTGGTATCTTGGTTCTATTGTTAGCATTGAAATCATTAAAAACACCTCCATACTGCACATATTATACCATGTCTACACACCATTTTTTATGCTATAATAAAGATAAATGTCTCAGAAAGCAGGATTATCTATGACTACAATGAAACTAGAACTTGCACAAAAACTCGATTTACTTGATCAACATCCCAAACGGATGATTATCGGTTTTGATGGATTTGTTGATGAAATTATTCATGCCGTTGATAAACGTATGGATAGTATCACATTTACGCGCATTGAAACGATGAAAGCATTCGCAAAACGTGTTGAAAAAGCTGCCGGGTTTTCAACCAATATTGAACTTTTTCCAATTATTGAAAAAATTGGTGGTAATGGACCGATTATGGCGAATGCTTTATCTCAACATCCCTCAGATATCACTTATATTGGTGCTCTAGGCTACCCTCATATTCACCCTGTTTTTCAACCAATGAGTGAAAGAGCGCATCTGATTTCGATTGCACAAGCTGCACATACAGATGCTTTAGAATTTACCGATGGCAAACTTATGCTTGGTAAAATGAGCTGTTTAAATGATGTTACTTTCGAAAGAATGATTGAAACCATTGGTGAATACCGATTAATTCAAATGTTATCCGATGTAGATCTACTCGCAACCGTGAACTGGTCAATGTTACCTTATATGACTGATATTTGGGAACAACTCATTAAAGAAATTCTTCCTAAAGTTAAAATCAGAGAAAACAAACCTATTTTATTTGTGGATCTTGCAGATCCAGAAAAGAGAGAACACGATGAAATTATACGTGCACTCGATTTGCTTAAATCATTTGAAACGCATTTTAATGTCGTTTTAGGTCTTAATCATAAAGAAGCTTATGATGTTGCAAATATCTTAAACTTAGCGAAATCTAAAGACTCACTTGAGCACGTTAATCGTGTGCTCTATGACTATTTAAAGATTTACGCTGTTGTCATTCACCCCGTTGATCAATCATGTGCCATCATTGATGGGATTTATGAACATGATTTTGGACCTTTAGCAAAACATCCTAAATTAACAACAGGAGCAGGAGATAATTTCAATTCAGGCTTTGTTTATGGATTAATGATGGGTTTATCAACGAAAGAATCACTTCTACTTGGTATGGCAACATCAGGTTTTTATGTCAGACAAGCAAAAAGTCCCACGTTAGCGGAACTTAAGATTTTTCTATTAGCATGGGCTTATGATCAACTTGATTAAAAAAGTAACATATTAATCTCATCCATACCTTTCGGGCTTAGTTCATAAAGCCCTTTTTCATTTTTCATAAACCAACCATCAAAGTTATTTCTAAGGATTGTTGCTGCTTGTTCGATTCTTGTGTATTCCTTAATGAGTTTATAGTCAGCTTCTTTAAGTGATAGGAGTGCTTTTGCAATTTCTATCACTTTTTCTTTGTATGCAGTCACTTTTTTTCCGTTCGTCCCCCCAAGTGTTTGATGTTGATCTCTAGCGTTAAACTCTCTCATCATCATTCGCTTTTTTTGAGGAGCAGTTTTCAATTGGATTTGATCATTTATTGCAGGCTGGATAATGATGTTTGCATCATTTAATGTCACTTCAATCAAACCAATACCTACTTTTAGTAATAAGGTTTTGAGTTGTGGATTCGTCTTTAAATGTTGATGAATATGGACTTTAGGAAGTGCAATATAAACAAAAGGTGTCACTTTTTGTCTTTCAATCGCTTGATAAATCAATTTTAATGACATGGATAATTTAAGTTCGATAATAACAACTTCTTTTTCTTTAACAGCAAAAACATCTGCAGCCAAAATCTCGCCTTGAACGTCATAGCCTTGATCTAAAAAGAGTTTTCGAACAGGTTTAAATAAATCTGTTTCTTTCATTTTTGGTAGGATGAAACAAGAGTTTCAATGTCTTTTTCTCTTTTTTTGTTTTTCCAGTTGATGCAGGTCATTTTTCCAACAATACCGCCTTGCTGTTCAACCATCCATTTCATGAGTTTCAATGTTTGATTACCACCCATCCACGCAAATGGAAAGAAATGCGTGATGAAAAGATCCACTGTTTTCCCATCAAATCTTGTTTGAGTAAGATAAGTTTTTGTTACATGAGGTAGTGTAAAACCATGAACAGGTGAACCTAAAATGATATGATCATATGACTTCACATCCGGTTTTTTCTTAAAAACTGGTGATGTGATATTAGGATCATCGTTTTCTGGAATAATTTCGAGGAGATCAACTTTCTTGATCTCATTGATTTTGATTGCAACTAAGCGTGTGTTACCTGTTTCTGAATAAATGACGATAGCATCCATAATTATGCTCCTTTATGTTTACTGCGTTTGATTGCTTTTTGAATTTCAACTAAAACGACTGGGAAGATAACAATACCCACAATAATCAACCACTGCGTGAGGTTTGGCATCGTGATTCCAAAAATATCTCTTGTTTGTGCAATGATGATCACACCAAGTTGCAAACTCATCGATAATCCAAATGCAATGAGCATTGCTTTATTAGGTTTCATTTTAAAAATCGATTGTGTCTCACTTCTAACATTAAATGCATGCACGAGTTGTGACATCGCTAAAACCATGAAGGTCATTGTTTGAGATAATATCACTTCTGTACCAGATGATTTACCTAAGAACCAACCAATGGTATATGCGCCAAATGAGAGCAAGCCCAAGAGTAAACCACGTTTGATAATTGAGGAACCAAAACCATCAGCAAAAATGGATTTCTTCGTATCTCTTGGCATATCTTTCATAATATCTTTTTCTTTGGGTTCAAGACCTAAAGCAATTGCCATAATGGAATCAGTGACTAAATTAATCCATAAAATCTGAACTGCAGTTAGTGTCGTTACACGACCACCAAAGATCAAAAGACCTAAACTTGTTCCTAAGAAGATGGTCAGTATTTCACCGATATTGCAGGATAACAAATAATGAATTGCTTTTTTAATATTTGCGAAAATTGCTCTTCCTTCAGAAACCGCATTGACGATCGTTGAGAAATTATCATCTGTTAAAATCATATCAGCTGCACCTTTAGCAACTTCTGTTCCTGTATTGCCCATGGCAATACCAATATCTGCTTTTTTAATAGAAGGTGCATCATTTACGCCATCACCTGTCATCGCAACAACTTGACCACGTTTTTGCCAATGTTCAACGATTCTAACTTTATTTTCAGGACTAACGCGTGCATATACCCTGATTTTATCAAGTTTCGATTCAAACATCTCATCATCCATTTGATCTAGTTCTTGACCTGTGATTGCAAGCGAATCAGGTTTTAACAAATTTAATTCCTTCGCAATTGCAACTGCAGTGTGGATGTGATCACCCGTGATCATCACCGTGATAATGCCAGCTTGATCACATAATGCAATACTATCTTTAACTTCTGGTCGTGCCGGATCCATCATCCCCACTAAACCAAGTAATGTTAGATCTTGTTCGAGATCATCAAATGATAGTTTTTTTAAATCATTTGGATTCTCAATGATTTTATACGCAATCGCTAACACACGAAGTGCTTTTTCTGCCATGGATTGATTAGCTTTAATATAGTGATCTAAGTGTGACATTGAATCATGATCGATCGCTTCTAAACGACTAAATATGACATCGGGTGCACCTTTGATCACAGCAACATGTTTTCCATCAATCAGATGAACGGTTGTCATGAGTTTTCTTACTGAATCAAATGGCAGTTCATGAAGTCTTGGATAGTGTTCATGCATTTGAAGTGGATTTTCATGGATTGCCAAACTCAAATCTATCAGTGCAATTTCAGTTGGATCACCAATTTTAATCAGTTGATCTTCTTTTTGTTGCAGTTTTGTATCATTACACAGTGTTCCATAAAGAGCAACTTTGGAAACTGTTTCATTTGTTTGATAAGTATGATCAATGTCTTTAAATCCTTCATTCGTGTATACTTTTTGAATCGTCATCACATTTTGAGTAAGAGTTCCTGTTTTATCAGAACATATGATAGCTGTTGATCCTAATGTTTCAACAGCAGGTAATGTTCTTACAATTGCGTTTTTCTTAACTAAATTTTGCATACCTAAGGCAAGCACAATCGTGATAATTGCAGGTAGTCCTTCAGGGATAGCAGCAACCGCAAGTGCGATTGCAGTCATGAATGATTCTTTCCAAATAAGCGCTGATACAAAACCATCAATGATATAGGCTTCAACAATGCTAATGATAAAGATAAAGAGTGTGATACCTAACGCGATTACTGCGAGTATTTTACCAAGTTGTGCCATACTCTTTTGCAAGGGTGTTGTTTCATCTTTCGTTGCTGTAAGCATCGATGCAATTTTACCAAGTTCAGTTTGCATACCTGTTTGTAAAATAACTGCTTTACCGCGACCATAGGTGACAACAGTTCCCATAAAACCACAATTAACGCGGTCACCCAATGGAAGATTATCTTCTTCTAAAGCATCTGATATCTTTTCAACAGGAACAGCTTCACCGGTAAGCGCAGACTCATCGCATTTTAAATTAATCGATTCAATGATTCTACAGTCTGCAGGTACATAATCACCTGCATCAAGTAAAACAAGATCTCCTTTAACTAAATCTTTGACATCAATTAAACGATCTTTTCCCTCACGTCTAACTTTTGCTTGTGGAGAACTCATTTTCTTAATCGAATCTAATGCTTTTTCTGCTTTCGCTTCTTGAGCTAAACCTAAAATAGCATTCACTAAAACAATACCGATAATCAAAAAGCCTTCAGTCATATCACCTGTGATAAATGACAAAATGCTTGCACCTATTAAGACGATAATCATAAAATCAGCTAACTGATCTATAAATTTAAGCCATAGTGATCTTTTTTTTCCTTCATCGAGTTGATTCAGTCCCTCTTCTTGTTGTCTTCTTAATGCTTCATGTTCGGATAATCCACGATCAAGATGTGTATTGAGTTGTTCTTCTACTAAACGATGGGACCATTGATATGCAAATTTACTCATTTGTTTACCCCTTACTTATAAAATTTAAATTAATTTATGAATTGTTATCAATCTTATCATTAATCACGTTAATTAACAAGATGACTTCATGTGTTCAAAATAATTCGTTTATGATCGATTGGGCAGCTTTTCTACCAGCTTCCATCGCCAAAATAACTGTTGCAGAACCTAAAACGACATCGCCACCTGCATAAACATGTGGCATAGATGTTTCACCTGTTTGATGATCAACAATTAAACATCCTTGTTTGGTGGACTGAAGTGATGCTTGATCATTCAAAATTAATGGATTGGGGGTTGTTCCAATCGCCATAATCACTTCATCGACTGGAATGATGCTATGTTTCTTAGGATTTTCAATCGGTCTTCTTCTACCAGATGCATCAGGTTCACCTAAAACCATTTCAACACAAGAAATAGCTTTGACATGTCCAAACTCATCACCAATTATTTCTTTAACACCTGTAAGAAGTTTAAAAATAACACCTTCTTCTTCAGCATGTTTCACTTCTTCAGCTCTTGCTGGTATTTCTTCTTTACCTCTACGATAGATTAAATAAACAATATCTGCACCTAAACGGAGTGCTGATCTTGCTGCATCTAATGCAACATTACCACCACCGATCACAGCAATCCTTTTACCAAGATGAATGGGTGTAGCGCTCGATTGATTGTATGCTTTCATTAAATTTAAGCGTGTCAAATATTCATTGGCTGAATAAACACCTGGAAGCATTTCACCAGGAATGTTCATAAATTTAGGTAGACCGGCACCTGTACCAATAAAGATGGCTTCATACCCCATGTCTTTTAAATCTTTAATCGTTAATGTTTTTCCAATAATCACATTTGTATAAAGATTAACACCTAAAGATTTAAGCTCATCAATTTCTCTTTGTACAACATCTTTGGGTAATCTAAATGATGGAATACCATAAGATAATACACCACCAGCCTCATGAAGCGCTTCAAAGAGATCCACTTGAAGACCTTTAAGTATTAAATCATGTGCACACGATAATCCAGCAGGACCCGATCCAACAACAGCAATCTTATGCTTAAGTGAACTGATCTGCTTTCGTGGTTGATTGTTTTTATAATATGTATCAGCAACATATCTTTCTAAATGTCCAATGGCAACACTTTCTCCCTTTTTGTGATGTACACAAAGGGCTTCACATTGAGTTTCTTGTGGACAAACTCTTCCGCAAACTGCTGGAAGTGATGAAGAAAGGGAGATGATTTCAAAGGCTTGATCAACAAAACCTTGCTTAATCTTTTTAACAAAACCAGGTATATCAATACCCACAGGACATTCTTTCACACAAGGTGCGTTTTTACATTCTAAACAGCGATTTGCTTCTAAGATAGCTTCTTCATCATTGTAACCACAATTAACCTCTAAAAACGTTTCTTTACGATCATGGATGTTTAATGTGCGCATCGGTGTTCTACTTTGCATAAGAATCACCTCCTCGTTGTGTATTTTTATAATCTTGTTGTTCTTTCTGTTGATAGAGTTCATTTCGTTTTTGTGCAATATCAAAATCAATAAGATGACCATCAAACTCTGGACCATCAACACACGCAAATTTGATATCTTCACCGACTTTGACTCTGCAACCACCACACATTCCCGTGCCATCTACCATAATTGGATTCATAGAGACAACAGTTGGTATATGATAATTTTTTGTAATTTCAGATACTTTTTTCATCATCATAATGGGTCCAATAGCAATGACTTTATCATAGTTTGAATCTTCTTCAAGCATCTTAATTAAAGCATCTGTGACAAATCCTTTTTTGCCCTTTGAACCATCATCAGTCATCAGTTCAGCATGATTAGATACTTCAATAAACTCATCTTCTAAGAAAATAAGTTCTTTATTTTTAAAGCCAATGATTGTACCTATTTCAGTTCCAAGTGATGCGAGTTTTTGTGCAATTGGATAAAGGATAGCACAACCTACGCCACCACCAATAAGTAAAACTCTTTTCAATCCTTCAAGTTCAGAAGGTTTACCCATCGGACCAGCAACATCATGAATAAAATCACCTTCATTTAATTGATTTAATAGATAGGTTGATCTTCCTACAACTTGAAAAATGATACCAAGTGTACCTTTAGATTGATGCATCTCTGCAATCGTGAGTGGAATACGTTCGCCATCCTTATCCACTCTAATCATCACAAACTGCCCTACTTCTGCATGCTTAACAACCCATGGTGCATCAATGACCATGCGTGTTACTGTCTTTGTTAATGTTCTTTTCTCCCTGATTAAAAACATAATGTTCCCCTTCGTCTTTCTAATCTCATTATAACCGACATTCATATCTAAAGATATGTTTTTTTCGTAATATAAAAATAAAAAAAAGCTTTTGCAAGCTTTCATGTCTCATAAAATGGTGGAGTTATAGGGATTTGAACCCTAGACCCCCTGCACGTCAAGCAGGTGCTCTCCCGCTGAGCTATAACTCCGACCAATTTCTATTATACAGGATTTAAGAATTAAATCAACTCAAAAATTACTTTGCGATACGACGCCATGGACTGACGTAACCACCTTGTAAAATGGAGACTTCATTAGAGACAATGAGTGCTTTTTCGTTTAAAGCTTCTACAACTTCAATAATGGTTGCTTTATTCTTACGATTCGCAAAAATCATTAAAACCATACGGTCAGAATCTTTACCATGTGCATCTAACGTAGTCACACCATTTCCAGCAGCACGTAGTGCTTCTGCCATCGTCTTACCTGATGCATAGTCAACAATGACATAGATTAAAATCTTACCCACAGCTAAGCGTGTTTCAAGCAGTGATCCAATATAGACACCAAATGCGAAACCTAATGAATACACTAAACCCTTCAATGGATAGTCAACGATTCCCATAATAACACGAGATGCGATAAACACCCAAAGTAGTATTTCAAAAATCGCGAGAACTGTTCCCGGTTTACGATATCCTTTTGTTATTAAAATCACACGCATCGTGCCGATGGTGACTTCAATAATTTTAGCTGAGAAAATCATGATCAGTTCCCATAGTGGAACCGATGTTAAAAATGCAATTAATTGATCAAACATAGCATTCACCCCAAACAATTATATCATTTAAAACTAAGAAAACAAGTGGTGATTTTATGCTTTTTTAAAACCGAGACAAGACCACTCTTCATCTAGTGCAACATTCGCAAATGGAATGATTCCATCTCTTAAACCTAAATCAAAAAATGAGTCTCTGTTGATATCATATTTGACTTTATTCGTTGATTTTTTATATGAAATCCATAATCTTGATGTGTCTTTTAATAACGGTAAAATCTCTATGATACGATTATCATATTCTTTTTTTGATGTGACAAAAAGATGGAAAAACGTTGGATTTTCACCTTCAAAATCAATGATATCTTGTTGTTTAATTAATTTGAGATAAGCTTCAGGTGCGTAGAACACTTTACCTGATGTTCCTTGTTTAATACGCATCTTTTTAAACACATTGATATCCATATGAACACGTCCTTCAACATCATTATAACATGTCTAATGTTTATATGCTTTTGTTCGCTCTGGATAAAGAAATTTTGTGATTGCGCCAATCGCGGTAGCTGCCTCACCCAATGCTGTGACGATCATTTTAAGTTTTCCTTCATAAGTAATTGAATTACCAACAGCATATATACCTTCTCTTGATGTCACCATGTTTTGCGCTACAACGATTGAGTTATCTTTAACTCTAACATTCCAGACATCAACTCTGTTTTTGACAGGATTGACCCCGTAAAACACTAAAAGTGCATCCGTTTTAATTTCAACTAATTCCTTAGTGACAGTATGTTCAATTACCAATGCTTCAATCTTTTTTTCACCTTTGACTTCATTGACGACATAAGGTGTTAAAACTTGGTGTTTTTGTTTAAGTAAATCGACATTTCGCTGGTGTGCACGAAACTCATCTCTTCTATGAATAAGAGTGATTGATTTTGCGATACCCTCTAAGGTTAATGCCCAGTCAACAGCAGAATCACCACCACCTAAAACAACGACATCCTTATTCTCAAATGCCTTTAAATTGTCAATCACATAGTAGATTCCTTCTAAATCATCACCTTGCTCTAAACGTTTAGGTTGAAACATCCCACCACCATTTGCAAGCAATATGGTTCTTGTTTGAAGCATCCCTTGATTGGTTTTAATCTCAAAAAAGTCATCATAATGAATGACATCAATCGCTTGTGTGTTTAAAAGAATAGGCACTTCTTTTTCGTAATTCTTATATTGCTCATAAAAGCTTTTCACTAAATCACCCGCATTAATCTTACTAAAGCCAGGCATATCATAAACAGCTTTATCCTTATAAAGTGTGAGTTGTCCACCAAATTCTGAAGACGATTCAATAACAACCGCATTCAGTTCATTCATTGCAGCACATGTTGCTGCATAGAGTCCTGCTGGACCCGCACCTACAATCACTAATTCATACATAACTTTACCTCTTTTGTTTCATAACATGGTATGAGTATAGCATAAAAGATCAAGATTTGTCACTATAGTTTGAAGTTCAAAAAAACGAAAGTGTTTTCACTCTCGTTTTATTGTTTTGTCTTTAAGTTTTAACCACGTTCTGTTGGGTTTGTTTGATAATAAGTGAGTTGTGATTGAATGTCAGTCGTTTTATCTTGAATGTATGCGATGACCTCTCTTAAACCAAAAGGCATATTCATGATAGAAGATGCTTGTGAACCATCATAAAGCGTTTTTTGAGCATTATATAGCGCCATGAATGCATCTACTGTAAAAAAAGTATTAACTGGATTAATCAGTTCAGCTAAATACGTCTCATAAGTTAGCTGAAACTCTGGAACAGACAATAAGTGATCGACTAAAATATGCGGGTAATTCGGATTACCTGTTAATTTCGCATTAACATTAGCCCAATCATAGATATCAAAGCCAATAGACCAATTGTTAAATAAACCTTCACCATTCCACCCTTGACCCATACCGTGGTCGTAATCATAGGGAATGACCATCCATTTTTGTGATTCAGAATTTTGGTATAAAAAATAGTTATTAGCCATAGCACGATAATCATCTGGATTACCAAGAAGTGCAGAGATCGCTAAATAACGAAGAAATAAATCAATCTCAAAGTTATCTTTCATATAGTTCGTTAAATCATCACCTGAAAGTGAATTTAAGTTATCGATGAGCGATTCAAGATTTCTGTAATCCTCTTCAAATTTATTCGTCTTTAAATCATAGGTTGGACGATAGTTTGTTGATTCATTTTTAATACCAATGGCTCTTTGGTTTGTGATTGGCCCTAAATTTGCTGGACCAAAGTTTTGCCATAAAGATTTATAGAGATTTCCATCTGATTCAGCTTTTGAAAATCTTCTTTTGATAAAGTTATCATCAATCGGTTCAAAGGCTGTATAAATACCGTAATCATAGGTATCATCACCAATCGTGATTAAAAGTTTAACAAGTGTCGTATGTGCTGCATGAACACCAAATGAACGCATGAGATCTAATGAAAATTTCTCGGTTAAGTAGGTCTCATCGTAGTTATGATTAAACTTAAGATCAATTTCTTCTAACTCAAATGCAGTGCGTTTAGCTATGTCTTCCGTATAATCTTCGTGAAATGAGAGTTTAAAATGTTGGAGTTGTGGTTCACCTTGATCATTTTGAATGCGATCTCTTGATGTGTTACCGCGTGTACGAAAACCGATCCGCTCAATCGTAACTTTACCTAAATCATCTTCAAACTCTAAATCTGCTTCAACCATATAATCTGTGCGATAGTGTCCCCATCTCACAAAATAATCGATCATGGCAGTATCAAGTTCTTGCCACTTTTCTTCTGTGATGATAACCCTAAGTGTTTTTACTCTCGAATCATCAAAAAGACGTTCAAAAGGTTCTATATTTTCTCCTTTTGTATTTGGATTTAATGTTAAATCACATCCAATAAGACCAAAAAGTAAGCTTATTATCATCAATACAGTCATTACTTTCTTCATGTCACTGATCCTTTTCTGCAAATGTCTTAAAGACTGTCATACTTGCTTTTGTTTTTTCAACAAAACGTTCAAGAGGTAAATTCATATCGTTTTCAAACTTAAAAGTAACGTCCATCTGCCAAAGTGTTTGTTCACCTCTATCTAAAAAGTGGTTATCACACCTGTTCCATGCTCCAGGCACTTCAAAGATTTGAATGATTTGATAAGGTAAATCGTTTTTTTCAACACTCACTTTCATCGGCATTTTATGCTCACCAAATTCAAAATGAAAAATCCCTTTTGAATTCGTTTCAAAAAGATGCTTTTCAGTATGTTCAATTGATTTTAATCCAATTTCCCATATAGGCATAAGGTTTAAATCAACATAAAGTGTTGCTACTTTTTCAAAAGGTGCATCTATCAATAATTCAACTTGGTAGTTCATCTTTTCACCTCACAAAGGCATTATAACACAAAAAAAGCCGTTGCCGGCTTGATTTGGACTACTTCATCCACTCTGGAAGTTCGAATGTAATCGTTTGCACAATTTGTCTTGTTTCTAAATCATAACTAATCATGCCTAAGTTAGAGAATGTGTAAATCATTTCAAATCCTTGATCACCTGTTTCGCTTATGTAAACACCACGATCGACGTTGAAATAATATTCAGAAGATGGATGATCAATGACAATTGGTTCAGATATAATATCTTCTGGATTTTCTTGTGTAAAGTCAATGTAGAAAACTAAATATTGGCTTTGATACGTATATGTATATTCATAACCTTCTGGACCATTTACATATTGATAACTCCAAGACATCACAGGAAATGCAACAATACCATGTTTAGGTGAGATCATTAAAGCTTTTGGATTGTAAGAAGCTTCTGAATAGGAATAATGCCATAAACCTTCTTGGTCTTGGTTAAGTAGTTGATAACTATCTTCAATACCCAATGTATCATCAGCTGCAACGATTTCCATACCGGTAACACGGCCATTACTATCTGCGGTAAAACCAAATCCAATGACTTGTGTTCCTGTTTCATTCCAAATATGAAGATATGTTGAGAAACCTGGACGTTCCATAGCTGATACGATGTAAGGTTTTGTTGGATCTGATAAATCAATCATATAACGAGGGTCTGTTTGTTCAAAAGTGACAACATAACCTTTATCGCCTTGGAAATCAACTGAGAACACACGTTCATTCGGTTTACCTAAACCTTCAACAATTGAACCCACGATGACTAAATCATCCGTTGTTTCACTTTCTTTTAAGACATATAATCTATTTTGAATAGGATTCCAATCGGTTGTAACAACGCGTAAATGGTCTTGATATTCATCCATCCAATATTGATCTTGAATATAACCATAAACGACACCTTGACCGACATAATCTAACGTTGCGTTTTCGACATTAATATCAAATTTTAAAATTTGTGTTTTTGTCGTATATCCTAAGATACCTTCAATAAAGTTTGTATCATCGTAATATTGAAATGCGGTATACAGATTATCTTCATCGGCATAAATTTGATGAACATAACCTAAGAAAGCTTGACTTGATACATCAAATGAACCTAATGAAATGCCCGTAAATACGGTCATACCGTATGCTGGAACATCATCGAAATAATAGATGTCACTGTAATTAAGATGAGAAACGGTTTGTGTACCTTCTTCATCTGTTTCTAAGAATTCAGGTCTTGGATCTTCATCACCTAAATACTTATTCGAAATAAGAAATAATGCATCACCAATCAAACGGTATTGATAAAAGTTTGAATCAGTTTGTAATTGATATGCGATATCTAGAGTTTCACGATCATAGACAATAACTGATCCCGTATAAGCAGGATATCTCCAACCAACCACATCAACTGCCATATCATATGCATAAGGCATCATGGTATAGTTATAACCGATCACTACTAAATAGTCTTCTGTTAAGAAAATGGAATCTGTGTAGACATCACCTAAATCGAGTGTTTCAACAAGACTTGCAACACCACCACTACCAATATAAAAAATTCTAACTTGATTTTGATAGCGTGATGCGTAATAGATATAATCACCATCGGTTTTAATAATGTCTGCTTCTTCTACACCTTCAATTTGGTTGTTAGTTCCAATATAATCACGTTCTGCATCACCTGTCGTTTCAATATCACCAGGTGCCATATTATCGACAGCTTCTTCAAAACTAATACCATCTCTCCAAAAACCACCATAATTGGTTTGTTGTGAACTGAGTAAAGCTCTTAACTCTTCTTCACCAGTTAATGCTTTAGCATGAATTAGTTCTCGGTCTCCTAACATCGTTGGTAAACTGAATGCTTGAGAAAACACGGTTGCTAAAACAAACATCCCTGAAATCAATGCACCATAAGAACGTTTAAACCAAAATAAAGCTCTTGGTTTAACAACAGCTTCACCGACATTTTTTTGATATTGTTTCAATTTTTGGTTTAAGATAACATCTGAAATTAATTGAAAGCTAAAATAAAGTGTAACTAGACTTGCTAACCCTAATACGATCCATCCTAGTACGGTCATAACTAATCCTCCTTTTTAAGTATGCCTAATGCACGCTTGAAATCTTTGACGAAGGAACGTGAAACCTCTAAGTGAGTACCTGAGATGAGCTCTAAATCCAATTTGGCATTAAAAGATGTTCTGATGTATCTGATTTTAGTAATATTGACAATGAACGATTTTCCAATACGAATAAAGTGGTAAGGCTTGAGCATCTCTTCTAGTTGATATAGCGGTTGTCTGATCAGTTCACTTGCACCTTGATCAAGATGCATGTAAATATCATCACCAAACGCTTCAAGATACATAATCTGTTTTGCTTGAACTTGAATATAACCATCAGGTGTTGGAAATAAAAGTTGGTATGCTTTTAACATCAGTGATTCAACCAAGGCTTTTAAACTTTCAACATTTTCATCGTTCAGCATAAGACCAATCTTGTGCTCGGGTACTTCATTTGGATCTGTCGTGATACTTAAGTTAAACTGAGAAGTAATCTCGTCTTTGATTTTCTCAAAGTCCTCACGATTCCAAATGATTTTTGTCATCAGGAGTTCCTCCTATCTACAGTATAGTATGACCATAGACCATCATCAAGTGATTTAAGATATCATGCACTCTAGACGGATATGTTGCATTTCTTCTTATATTTTAACACGTATATAAGCTAGAAAATAAAAAAAACATGTATACCGAAGCATAACATGTCGTTTAAGCTTTTTTATGATGTTTAAATCCGCGTTTTGTATCTAAGAAGAGTTTCGCAATCGCGATAAAGAAGACATAAAATTCGAGTCTACCTAAAAACATACCTGCTGATGATGTCCATAAAATGATAGGGTGCGCGTTATATCCTGTGATCCCTGCAGATAGTCCAACAGTCCCTAAAACAGATGCAAATTCAAACAGTGAATCTTGCATCGGAGCTTGACTGACTAAACTAAAGATCAAGGTACCTACCATCAAGAAGATTAAGTAAAGTAAGATAAATGAATAATTATCTGCAATGTCTTCATCATCAACAATCATTTTATTACCCAGCTTATTGATAAAATGTTTTTTGATGACATTTTTATGTGCGATCTTATCGGAAAAACTCCAATATAAAGACTTAATACCAAGACCAACACGATATTGTTTAATCCCACCACATGTTGAACCAACGCCAGCTCCTAAAATCATACCAATAATCAGTAAACCATAGAAAAAGGCAGGTAGTGCCGTAAACGATGGAATAATTTGATAACCAGTTCCTGTAATCGCTGAAATGAAATGAAAAGCGCCAACTCTTAATGCTTGTAGAAATGATTGATTATAGTAACTAATTAAGGATAATGTAGAAAAGATGACAGCAATGAATGTAATAATGAAAAATGATTTTGTTTCAATATGTTTTAATGCACTCTTCCATTTTCCTGTGATCACAAGTAAGTGTACAAAGAAGTTTGTACCTCCCGCAATCATTAAACCAATGGTGATGACTTCTATATATGTATTTTGATAAAATCCAATACTTTCAGGTTTTGTTGAGAAACCTCCCGTAGCAACCGCACAAATTGAATGGTTGATCGCATCAAATGGATGCATACCAAATATGATATATAAAATAGCTCCAATCGTTACGATTCCTAGGTAAATTAATAAGATATAACGCCCTGAACGAATTAAGTTAGGCATAAGTTTATCGCCATGACCTTCTGCGTTATACATGCGCATACCAAATTTATCTGAAATAGTCGCTGTTAAAACTAAGACAAGACCTGCACCACCAACAAACTGTAAGACACTTCGGTAAAACAAGAATACTTTTGATGCTTGTGTTACATCAACAACCGTTAAACCCGTTGTT
>MIDA01000041.1:21871-49210 GCA_001830045.1 Tenericutes bacterium RIFOXYA12_FULL_35_10
GAAGAGGTCTCAAACACAGCTTGTGCGAGATTATAAGTTCCTGTGAGCATAAACGGAACTGCTGATGCGAAAATGGCTAAAATCCATAATAAAACGACTAATACTGCGTCTTGATGTCTTTCTAATCTTTCTTTTTCATAATCTCTAAATAAAAACTTAGATAACAATCCAAAAAGGATTAAAACTGCAGCGGGTGGCAAGAAATATTTGATTTGATCAATTTCACTATGATAAAAAATCACCACAGTGAGCGGGATCAGCATGATGATACCAATTAAGATGGAAAATAGTCCAAGATAACTTAATATAAGAGGGTATCCCTTAAGTGATTTTTTATCCATAATTTATCTCTTTTTCTGAATAAAGTCGATGATTTCTTCTTTTTCTGTGGGTGTTGAGATGATGATTAATTTATCGCCATCTTTGATGCGGGTATCCCCTTTAGGAATGATGACGTGTGGATCTCTAAATATACAGCTAATGTTAATGTTTCTTGGGAAAGGTATATCCATGATACGTTGATTGACCAGTTGATAGTCCTCTTCAACACCAATTTCAATCATCACAATCTTTTCATCTTCAATGGAAAGTGTCTTAATAATATTTTCAACAGAAGATTCATTCAGAATTGTTTGAGCCATTAAATAAGTTGATGAAATCACGGAATCAATGCCTAATTTTTTAAAAAGTTCAACGTTTTTAGGATTTCTAACTTTAGCAACTGTTCGCTTGATATTGAATAAACGTTTTGCTGTAATGCATGCGATATAGTTATCGGTATCATTATCTGCTAAAGCTAAAAGAACGTCCGCATTCTGACATTCGGCATCAGATAATGTATACGCTTTTGTTGGATCTCCTGGAAAAACTGCGATATCGTTATTTGTACTAATATATTCTGCAAATGTTCGATCATTGTTGATCACAATGAGTTGGTGGTGTTCTTCTTTAAGCATTTTCACGATAAAGTCTGCTTCGTGCTTGCCACCTGTAATGACAACTTTCATTAAATGTCACCCTCCTCATAGAGATCCATAAATTCACCTAAAGATAAAGTGAAAGGATAGATTGCTTTAATGTATGTTCCTTCTAATAAGCGTCCTTTTTCAGTATCTGATAAGCGAACGAAAATCTTGGGTACGTTATAAACGTAATAACAAATATGCGATAGATAAATATTCGTATTATCGCTATCCGTTGTTATAATAACAGATTTTGCATGTTTAATATATGCATTCTCTAATACTGCTAAATCGGTTGCATCTCCAACCATTTCATAGCCTGAAAAAGAATCTTGCAATTTTCTAAACGCATCTTCAGTTGAGTCGATGATGATCACATCTTCGCCCATTTCAGACATCTTGGTTGCGATATTTGCACCTAAACGTCCACATCCAATAACAATAAATTTATTGCGTTTCATCATTTCACCTCATTCATCAAGTCGTGAAACACCTTTGTTATTTTATCACTAATTATCATAAAAGGCACGCATTTTTATGTAAAACCTCACCTTTAGGCATTATTATACACCTAAATGTTCATTTTCCTGCGTGAGTAAATGCTTATATGTAAGATCAATACCTAACGCACCTAAAGGTGCAGTGATTAAAATAGCTAATACAGCAATGGTTAACATCAGATATCCCGACTCAATTCCTAAGGACAAAGGTATCGCACCAATCGCTGCTTGAACGGTTGCTTTAGGGATGTAGGCGATACTTATGAATAATTTTTCTTTAAATGATAACTTTGTTTTAAGAAGAGAGAACCAAACACCAACGATTCTAAAGATGAGTGCACCTAAAATAAGGAGTATGGCTTTAAATCCAATGGATGGGATAACGGTTATATCAACAGCTGCCCCAACTAAAACGAAGAGCATCATTTCTGCAATAACCCATATTTTTTCGAATTTAGAAACCAATCTTTTTGCTAAAAGAGGATATTGATGGTGGATCATGCCACCTAAAGTCATGACTGCGAGTAACCCACTGACCATGATATAGGATTGAATGGTTTGTTCTAAGACAATAAATAAAAAGCCAATCGAAAACATAATTAGGACTTTAACGGTATCTCGCATATGAAAAATTTTAAAAAACTTAACTGAAACATAACCTGCACCTATTCCGAGTCCAATACCTAAAAGTATCGATGTTGGAATTTGCAACAAGAGATCAAGTGATACATCATGCTGCATAAACGATTGCAGAAAACTTGTGAATAGAATAATGACATAGATATCATCTAAGGATGCACCAGACAAAACAAGATGAGGAATTCTTTTTTTATACCCATATCCTGATTCCATGAGTTTAATCATCCGAGGTACAACAACAGCAGGTGATACAGCTGCTAAAATACTACCTAGGAGTGCAGCCTCAATTAACGTTAAACCAAATAAGAGTGATGCAAGTACGACCACTCCAATGATTTCAAAGGTAGCAGGTACAAAAGCTAAAAAGAGTGCTGGCCACCCCATCTTTTTGATATCTTCAAGCTTTAAAGAAAGACCTGCTCGAATTAAGATGACGATTAAAGCAATTTGTCTTAACTCACTGGATACATCTAATATCGATCCATCAATCAGATTAAAGACAAATGGACCAAGAAGAATACCAGCAAAAAGCATACCAATGATGGAAGGTAGTTTGATGAGTTGACATAGTTTTGCAAGCATTAAACTGAGTAAAACAATTAAAGCAATCGATAATAGCATAGTTCACCTCTAAAAAAAAGACTCTACAACACGTGTTGTAGAAGTCATTAGCATGTTGCGGTTTTAGTCATGGTTGACTAAGGGAGACGTTCATTCCCTCTTCTATGATATCACAAAGTCACTATCTGTCAAGCATGCTTAATAGATGGACTTTGTTCTTCTTCTTTTCTAAAGAATGGAATAAGCATGGAAACACGTTTTTGATAGGATCGATATTCTGGACGTGTCATTAAAATCTTTTTTTCCATCCAAGGAATACTGATGAATAAGAATAATGAAGTCATCATGATGGGTGAAATCATCATGAGATCAAAACCAAAGATGGAAAAATACATCATGTATAATCCCCACCAAACGGTCACTTCACCAAAATAATTGGGATGTCTTGAATATTTCCATAGCCCTTCTTCAATGCATTTTCTTTCGCCTTTTGTTCTTTCTTTAAACTTTTTCATCTGCTCATCTGCAATAAACTGAATCAATGCTGCACATAAGATCATGAGTGCACCACCCCATGTGAGTAAGTTTGCACTTGGGTTAAGTTCAATAAAAAAGATTGCAGCTGCAAGTTGTGCAAAAACGATAGCTGTTGGAAAAAGTTGAATGCCAAAAAGATTTGTTAAAAAATAAAGTTTAGGTGCTTTTTCTTTCATAGCTTGATAACGCCAATCCATTTCTGTAAAACCATGCCATAAACTTGCCCAGTTGTAGGTGAGTCTAATCGCCCAAATGGAAAGCGCAACAATCATCATAATAACTGCAAACCCGAATGACTGATAATAAAGCGCAGCACCTATCAATATAAAAGGTGGAATAACACTCCAATAAGGGTCATATAAACTCGCATTCTTTAAGATCATGGAGCATATATAAATCCATAAGGTAGCAACCACATCACCAATCAAAAAACGATAAATTGCTGGTAACGTATCAACATACATAAATGCTAAGTATCCCCAAAGAAAAGATAATACGTAAATGATGCCAATCACTAAAAACGACATATTTCTCTTTTTCATGAAACCCCTCCCTAATTAAATCTATTTTACCAAATTAAATAAACGATGTTTTAAACATTTAGATAATGTTGGTATGTTTTAAGTAATGTTTCGATAACATCTTTAAAAAGATGATGTAAATCATATCTATGTTTTGTCAAAGTTGCGAGTGAACATGCTTTTAAGCCATCAAACACTGTTTGATTAATATTTAATCCGATACCAATAACAACAACATCAAACGTATCTTCTAAGGATAACGATTCAATTAAGATCCCTGCTAACTTGTTTTCTCCAACATAAAGATCATTGGGTTCTTTGAACTCTGGTAAAATGCCTTGAGACTGAAAGAAAGTGATTAAGCCTTCCATAATCCATTGTTTAAGTTTACCTGATTGATTGATTTTTACATTTTTTAATAGGATGGAGAAGAGTAAGTTTTCATTTTTATTTGATGACCATGTACGCTCAAATTGACCTCTACCCTTCGTCTGATAATTAGCACGAATGATCGTCATATGAGGAAAATACGAATGATTTTCTTTAAGAAAATCACTCGTTGATTGCAGTTCATCAAATTCTAATAACGTATAACTTATCATTTAATTTCCTACAGCAAATGAAATATCAGTCTCACATGCTAGTTCTCCATTAACAAAAGCTTTTGCAGTACCAAAACCAAATCCACGTCTGATTTTAGTTAGTTCACAATGAAGTTCTAACATGTCTCCTGGTAAAACACTTTTTCTAAATTTCGCATTTGATATTCCTGTAAAATAAGCGATTTTACCCGCATAATCAGGATGTGATAATAAGATTACTGCGCCAACTTGAGCGAGTGATTCAATGATTAAAACACCTGGCATCACTGGTTTACCTGGAAAATGACCTTGAAAGAAAGGTTCTTCAGGTTTGACATATTTAATTCCAACCCCTTTATGAAGACTTTCAAGTTCTATCATTTCATCGATAAACAAGAAAGGATCACGATGCGGAATAATGGCTTTAATCTCGTCTTGAGTTAGTCTCATGAGTTCACCTTCTTAAAGATGATCGCTGCATTTTGACCACCAAAACCAATGTTCACGTTCATCGCATATTCCATATCGCGTTTAACAAAATGATTCGGTGTATAATTTAAGTCACATTCAGGATCGGGTTGATTTAAATGAATGGTCGGTGGAATTAATCCCGTTTCAAGCGCTTTAATGACAGCAATCGTTTCTATAGCACCAGCTGCACCAAGTGCATGACCAGTCATGGATTTGGTTGAGCTAATGTTAATGCCATAAGCAGCATCACCAAATGCTTTTTTAAATCCTAATGTTTCGAGTTTATCGTTAAGCACTGTCGATGTGCCGTGTGCGTTAATATAGCCTAATTGCTCTGGTTTAATCTTTGCATCATCTAATGCAAGTTTAAGACATGCAGTAATGCCCGATGCTTCATCATCTGGTGCAGTCATATGGAATGCATCTGAAGTCGTACCATAACCCACCATTTCAGCTAAAATAGGTGCACCACGTTTAATAGCATGTTCATAACTTTCTAAAATTAAAATACCAGCGCCTTCAGCAATAACGAATCCTGTTCTTCTTGAATCAAAAGGAACAGAAGCGATTTCTGGGTCATTTGAGAAATTGAGTGCTTTTAAACTTGAAAATCCACCCACCCCAATGGGGTTAATCGGAGATTCAGCTCCGCCTGTAATGACAGCATCTAAATAACCATCACGAATGTATCTAAATGCTTCACCAATCGAGTTGGTTGCTGCTGAGCATGCAGTCACTTGAGGTAAGTTAGGGCCTTTAGCTTGATATTTAATACCAATTTTAGCACCGATTAAGTTGATGATTGCATTGGGAATAAAGAATGGTGATATCCGGTCTTGTCCACGTTCAACTGATGTCTTAACTTCTTCATAAATGGTATTTAATCCACCAATACCGCTACCAACAAACGTGCCCACCCGATATGGATCATATGTGTTTTCCATAAACTTGGATTGATTAATGGCTTCAATGCAAGCAACAAGTGCCAAATTGGTGACGCGATCTGCTCTACGGATTTCTTTTTTATCTAAGAAATCTTCAAAATTAAGGTTTTTAACTTCACCTGCAATTTTGACCTTATCTTGACTTGCATCAAAAAGGGTGATAAAATCAATCCCATTTTTTCCTTCAACTAAATGTTTAAATGATTCTTCGACCGTATTTCCAACAGGACTGACAAGTCCCATTCCGGTCACAACAACTCTTCTTTTCATAGTTCACCTACATCACTAAACCGCCATCAACCTCTAAGGTGTGGCCGGTAATATAACTTGCTTGTTCGCTTGCTAAAAAGACAACTGCATATGCAACATCTTCGGGTTGACCAAATCTCTTTAATGGAATTTGATTTGCCCATGCTTTTACAGCATCTTCAGGTAATTTCTTCGTCATTTCGGTTTCAATGAAACCTGGAGCGATTGCATTTACGGTCACATTGCGACCTGCAAATTCTCTTGCGAGTGCTTTTGTCATACCAATGACACCTGCTTTTGCAGCGGAGTAATTGGATTGACCTGCGTTTCCTAAGACACCAGAGATGGATGAAATATTGATCAGACGGCCATAGCCTGATTTAAGTAAGACTTTGGCACTATGTTTACTGACATTCCAAACACCTTTTAGATTCGTATCAATAACTCTACTGAACTGTTCTTCTGACATTCTTAAAATGAGTGCATCATCCGTGATCCCTGCATTATTAACAACAATGTTGAGTGTCCCATATTGACTGATAATCGTTTCAATAAGTCTACCAGCATCTTCATACTTTGAAACATCTGCTTGAATAGCTAGAGCTTGACCATGCATCGCTTCAATCTCTTTAATTAGTGAATCAGCAGCATCTCTACTGCGATTGTAATTAACGACGACTGTAGCACCTCTTTTTGCAAGCTCAAGAGATATCGTACGTCCAATGCCTGATGCTCCCCCGGTAACCAGGGCAATTTTATTCGATAAATCCATGGTTTTCTAACCATCCTTTCACTTCATCAAGATCAGATGCTTTTTCAAGATGAAAAACATCTAAATCCGAATCAATTTTTTTGATTAAACCCGATAAGACTGTACCAGGTCCAATTTCTAGAAAATGGGTAAATCCTTGATTTTTCATATTCATGATTGCATCAACAAATCGAACAGGTGAATAGATTTGTTTCACCATTTCATTTTTGAGTTGATCTTTAATAAGTACTTTTCCTGTTGTATTTAAATAAACAGGGTAAATTGCTTTTAAGGCATCGATTGGATCAATATAATCTTTAAACAAGAGTGCAGCATCTTTCATCAGTGGTGAATGAAATGCACCTGAAACGTTAAGCTTCATCGCACGTTTTGCACCTAATTCCTTAGCTTTTAAAATGGCTAAATCAATCTTATCTTCATAACCACTAATCACCGTTTGTACAGGTGAATTGTAATTAGCAGGATAAATGCCATCACCTAATTCATGACACATCATGTCAATATCATGTGAGGATAAACCTAAAATGGCTGCCATTTGACCTGGATTCTTCTTACTTTGTTCATCCATTAACGTTGCACGTACTTTTACTATATCAAGAAGTTGGTCAAATGAAAATAGCCCAGCAGCATAAAATGCTGCATATTCACCTAAACTAAAGCCTAAAACCGCTTCAGGTTTAACTTTTAGCGTTTTAAGTGTTTCATAGGCAAAGAGTGTGCTTAAGAAAACAAGTGGTTGGGTAAACTTCGTTTGATTGATTCTACCATCTTCACTTTGAATAACTTCTTTTGTTTGATAACCTAAAGTTTGATCAGCTTTAGCCATTAAGGTTTTTAAAGAAGGATTGATGTCAATAAAATCTAATCCCATACCAATATATTGGCTTCCTTGACCAGCAAAAACGAGTGCGAGTTTTTTCATAACATCACCTAAAGTTGTAAGATGGCACTACCCCATGTAAAGCCACCACCGAAACCAACCAGTAAGATCTTTTGTCCACGTAAACCTTGTTGATCAACATAATCAGAGATGGTCATCGGAATGCTTGCTGCTGAGGTATTTCCGTATTCACTTAAATTAATCATAAATTTATCTATCGAGATATTCATCGATTTTGCAACTGATTGAATAATACGTTCATTTGCTTGATGGGGAATAATCATATCGATATCAGAAATATCTAAAGATGCATCCGTTAAAACACGGTTAATGGCTTGTTCCATCGCATCCACTGCAAATTGATACACTTTTTTTCCATCCATTTTAATTTTATTAACCACGGTTAAACTGCCTGCGGTATCCCCTCTCGCAGCATTAAAGAAATAGGCGTTATGGTGTTCAGAGAATGCAGGTTCAATAATCATCGCACCCGCACCATCGCCGAATAACACACACGTGTTTCGATCTGTATAATCAACAATCTTGGTTAACGTTTCGCCACCAATGATCAGTGCAGCTCTAAAACGTCCACTATGAAGCATATTTGCTGCAATTTCTAATCCGTACACAAATCCTGTACATGCAGCATTAATATCAAAACTCATCACTTCATGATTTAAACCTAATGAAGCTTGAATAAAATTTGCTGTTGATGGTGTCATTTGATCTCCCGTGATGGTTGCCATAATAATGAGATCAATTTTATTTACATCGTAATTAACGCGATTAATCGCGTTTAGCGCTGCTTTAACAGCCATTGAACTCGTGAGTTCACCATCAGCTTTATGACGTGTCTTAATGCCTGTACGCGTTGTAATCCATTCATCTGAGGTTTCAACAAGTTTTTCTAAGTCTTCGTTTGTAATTAATCCAGGTGGAACATATTTCCCACTGGAAATGATTTTTATTTTAGGTTGATGATTCATGATGTTCTCCTTTTTCTAAGAAAGTACCCATGCGTCTAAATTTTTGGTAACGTTCATCAAGTAAACGAGATATACTCATTTTTTTTAATTTTTTAAGTTGAATAACAAGTGCTTTTTTAAGTTCTTGCATACCAAAATCTGGATCGATGTGTAAACCTTCATGTTCTAAAATGATTTGATCGATAACGTTAAATGACGCAAGATCGCTTGCGGTTAATTTCATGAGTTGTGCTGCAACATCAGCTTTTTGACTATCTTTATAAATGATTGAGGCAAAGCCTTCTGGTGATAAAATCGCATAGACGCTATTTTCAAACATCATGATGTGATCTCCAACACCAATGGCAAGTGCGCCACCAGAACCACCTTCAGATAAGACAACGACAATGATTGGTGTTTTCAATCCCATCATTTCTCTAAGGTTAGTTGCAATCGCAGACGCTTGTCCTCTTTCTTCTGCACCAATTCCAGGATATGCACCTGGTGTATCAATGATACAGATAATCGGACGTTTAAATTTTTCAGCTTGTTTCATTAAACGTAATGCTTTTCGGTAACCCTCAGGATGAGGCATACCGAAATTATGTTTAATTTTTTCTTCAGTAGAAACACCTTTTTCCTCAGCAATAATGGTCACGGATTGACCATTAAGTGTAGCTATCCCACCGATGATGGCATGATCATCAGAAAATAAACGATCACCGTGAAGTTCGACGAAATCCGGACAGATCTCTTTAATCACTTTGATTGAGGTTGGTCGTTTAGGATGTCTAGCAAGCTTGACTTTTTCCCATGCTGTAAGTTCCATTTTAGTCATCCTCTCTCATCTGATGCAGTTGTAAAAGTTTATAAAGTGTTTTTCGCATGTCTTTTCGATGAACAACAAGATCAACCATACCATGGTCTAATTGAAATTTATCGGTTTGGAAACCTTCTGGAAGGTCCTGGCGTATCGTTTGTTTAATGACTCTCGCTCCAGCAAAGCCAATCAGTGAGGAATGCTCAGCGATATTGATATCACCTAAAGTTGCAAAACTAGCAGCAACCCCACCCGTTGTCGGGTTAGTTAACACGCTGATATAAAGTAAGCCTTTTTCATCAAAATAATGAAGAGCACCACTGGTTTTAGCCATCTGCATAAGTGATAAAATACCCTCTTGCATACGCGCACCACCAGATGCAGAAAAAATGATGAGTGGTAATTTTTCTTTGGTCGCATGTTCAATGAGTCTTGTCACTTTTTCACCAACGACACTTCCCATAGATCCCATCATAAAATTACTATCTAAAATACCGATTGCTACTTTGATTTTGACAATCGTTGCTGTTCCAGCAAGAAAAGCATCTTCCATTCCCGAAAGTTTCTTACCGATATTTAATTTTTCTTCATAATCGGGCATTTCCAAGGGATTAGCTGAATGAAGATGTGCATCGAGTTCTTCAAATGAATCTTCATCAACAGTTAAATTGAGTCTCTTTTGAGCACCCATACGGAAATGAAAATCACAATAAGGACAAATTTGGTGGTTGGTTTCAAGCGTTTTTTCATAGATTGCTGCACCACATTGATCACATTTAACAAAAATGCCATCTGGGATATCAATAGGTGACGCATTGGTTGCTTTTTTACGAACGTTACGCTTAAAATCTTCTAACTTTTTCTTGCGTTCTGTTAAAAAATCATTCACGATTTTCACTCTCCACAAGTGCGTTAAACCGTGCAATAAAACCTGTATCGTATTGTCCTTTAATAAAATCAGGATTATGCATGATTAAGTATTGATATTCAATATTCGTATGAATGCCTTCAACAACGAACTGTTCAAGAGCAACTCTCATTTTTTTAATGGCTTCTCTTCTCGTTGGTGCATGCACGATGAGTTTAGCAATCATTGAATCATAAAAAGGTGGTACTTCGTATCCTGGATAAATATGGGTATCAATTCTGATACCAATTCCTCCAGGAAATAAAATGTTTGTTATTTTTCCGGGTGTTGGGATAAATCCTTTCATCGCGTGTTCTGCATTAATTCTGCATTCGATGGAATGACCATTAATTTTTAAATCACGTTGTTTAAATGAAAGTTCTTTGCCATAGGCAACTTTAATTTGCTCTTTGACTAAGTCTACACCTGTAATCATTTCTGTAATGGGGTGTTCAACTTGAATACGGGTGTTCATTTCAATAAAGTAAAAGTTACCTTTGGGATCCACTAAAAATTCCATAGTCCCTGCATTAACATAGTTGATAGCTTTGGCAAGTTTAATCGCTGCCATTCCTATTTTTCTTCTTAAAAGATCATTTAAAATGGGTGAAGGTGTTTCTTCAATCATTTTTTGGTTTCTTCTTTGCATCGAGCAATCACGTTCAAAAAGATGAACGATATTGCCTTTAGAGTCTGCCATAATTTGAATTTCAATATGTCTTGGAGATTCGATAAATTTTTCAATATAAAGTGATTTATCACCGAAACTCGTCTCAGCTTCTAATGAGGTACGCTCAAAAGCGCTCATAAATTCTTCATCAGAGCGTACAATACTAATCCCGCGTCCACCGCCACCACTTGAGGCTTTCATCATCACAGGATATCCAATATGTTTAGCTATTTTTAACCCTTCTTGGGCGTTTTCAACGACACCATCGCTACCTTCTACAATGGGAACACCCGTAGCCTTTGCAATCGCTCTTGCAGATGCTTTATCTCCAATTTGAGCAATTGTCTTTGAAGATGGTCCAATAAAAACCATATTACATCGTTCAACCATTTCAACAAAAGCTGCATTTTCCGATAAAAACCCATAACCTGGATGAATTGCATTACACCCGGTTGAGATTGCAGCAGATAAAACGCTGTTCATGTTTAAATAGCTTTCTTTACTACGTGCACCACCGATACAAATCGCTTCATCTGCGAGTTTGACATGAAGCGACGTTTCATCAGCCTCAGAATAGACTGCAACCGTTTCAATGCCGAGTTCTTTACAAGCTCTGATGATACGGACTGCGATCTCGCCACGGTTTGCGATTAAGATTTTATTTTTCATTGCCATCACCCAGGCGCATCAATACTTGATTGAAGCCGATGACATCACCGTTTTTAGCGAGAACTTCTTTGATCACACCATCATAAGGAGAGGTGATTTCATTCATAATTTTCATCGCTTCAATGATGCAGACGACTTGGCCTTTTTTCACATGACTGCCAGCTTCAACGAAAGGTTTTCCGTTCGGTGTTGATGCAGCATAAAAAGTACCTACGAGTGGTGATTTAATCACATTTTGTGGATTGAGTTGAATTGGTTTTTGTGTCGTTTGAATAGTTTGTTGAGCTTCTTCTTTAACGGGTTGAGCATTTTGTATTTCAGTTGTTTTATTTTTAGATAATCTGAGTTTGAACCCTTCCATTTCGAGTTCTAACGTCATTAAAGTAGAACTCTCAAAGTCCTTGATAATACTTTGAATTTCTTTGATTGTCATATATAGTTACCATTTCGCTTTTCAAATTTGTTAAATCTCGATCAATCATCAAAAGTTGATGTTAAAGATGACATGCAAGATGCTGCGTCTCATCAGACTTAAGATGGGTATTACACAAATGACCATGCGTGTTTAAATGTGATTCAAAAAAAATAGTTAATGCGTTTAAACTTTACATGACCATTCCAATGTTTGGAGCATCACTCCTTTTGTGTTTGGCGTTCAAATGTTTTGAAATTCAAAATATATGCCTGTGTTTATTCTATCACAAAAAAAGGGGATGTCAAGAGTAAAGAGGATGTAAACGATTTGCTGATAAAAAAAACCTATGATTTATCATAGGCTAAATGTGAACAAGATTATCTAAAGGTTTCCCATCGAGAATACAGTTGATAGTATCAACTGCTTCATCAATCATACGCTGATGCATGTATGGCGATGCAGACGCTTGATGTGGGGTGATGAATACATTGGATTGGTTCCAAAGCGGATGATCTTTAGGAAGTGGTTCTGGTGTTGTCACATCAAGTGCAGCACCACGAATCATTTTCTTTTGAAGAGCAACGATGAGTGCTTCTTGATCGATAATTTCACCTCGAGCAACATTAACAATGAGTGTATTTGGTTTCATTTTGTTGAATACTTTTTCATTAATTAGGTGGTATGTATCTTTGGTTAATGGGATTGAAATAACGAGAATGTCTGATGTGCTTATTAAGTAATCAAACCCTTTTTGATCATGAACCATTTCATCATAAAAAGAAGATTCTACTTTTGTTCTTCGATACCCAATGACTTTTGTTTGAAATGCTTTCAATCTTTTTGCCACTTCATCACCAATAGAACCAGCACCAATGATTCCCACTGTAGAGCCAAATATTTCATTTGTTACAGTCTCAAACTGCCACTGATGTTCTTTCATGTGTTCATGATATAAACCAAGTCTACGATTCATATAAAGTATTTTTGAAATAACATCTTCTGCTATTTGAATGCTAAAGACATCTTTCGCGTAAAGTAATTGTATGCCTCTTTTTTTAAGTTCAGTTAAATCAACTTGGTTATATCCTGCTGTTAAAAGTTTAATATATTTTAGATTTTTCAATTGATCTAAAAGTGTTTGGTTTATTTTGTGGGGCATCATCACAGCGATTTCTGCATCACTTGCTTGGTCTAATGATGTTGTAACATGAGAATGACTTAATCGTTTCATCATTTCATGGATGTACTCTTCTTTTAAACTTGTTGGATCAATCCATATTTTCATCTTATTAACCTACCCATTTATCAAATGCTAATCTTCTTAAATCACCTTCACCCGGCTCAAGCATAATCCAACCACGAAGGATATAACCATGACTTTCAAAAAGACGGATGGCATATTTATTGGTGAAATATGTATCAATTCGGATGTAATTAACTTGATTCTTTTTGGCTAAATCATCAGCAAAATCAAGAAGTTGATCTGCAATGTGATGACCTAAGTATGAACGATGTATCGCTAGTCTATGAATGGTTAAATAAGCATGATCAAATCCCCATTGACCATCAAAAATCTGATCATAGGTATGTTCAATCCCACCTTTAATCGCAATCATTCCAATAATTTTGTCATGCATTTCATAAACATAAAACTCACCCAAACTGATGTCTTTAATAAATGTTTCATAACTTGGATTTTGATGTTGCCACTGATCAATGCCACGTTCTTTAAGAAGTTGTGTTGTTTGAACACGTAAATCCCAAATTGCGGTCATATCGTTTATTGTTGCTTTTCTAATCATGTTAATCAGTCAATATGACAGATAATAAAAGTGCTTCTACAGATTTCATTTTAATCGGTAGAGCATACATCTGATACTGCCCTTCTGGTACGTTACCAAGTCTTAGTCCTTCAATAATGATAACATCTTGATCCATCAAAACATGATGGGTCGGATGTCCTTTTTGATCACGTTCAATCCCGAGTGAATCAACGCCAACACCTTTAATTTTTTTACTCGCAAGGTATGTTGCTGCACATTCATTGACATAAATAAAATTATAGTTGAACGTATCTTCAAAAGAGTTTCGTGTCTTAAATAAGACAAAATCATTTTCTTTGATATTTAAATCCACTAAATCTTTCTCATCAATCGCATCTTTTACGTGCGTTAAATCAAACACTTTAACTTCACGAATTAATTTATTTAAATCGAGTGTATCCGACGTCTTGCCATCTTTAATCATATGAAGTGGAAAATCCATATGAGTTCCTGTGTGTAAGTTTAAATAAACATCAGTTTCAAAGGTTGTTCCCGTTGAAAAGTCAGAAGCAACTTTAAATTTGGGCTTCTTTTCTTCTTTATTTTTCCAAACTTGAATATCTTTCGATATCGTCATTGATACATCGTATATTTTCATGGCATGATTTCTCCTGTTTTTGATTGAATGAGTGGTTTTAAATCATCATAATTTTCGTAAATCACAGGTTTTCCTTGATGAGCTTTGACAGAATCAATAAACTTCCAAGATAATTCAATTTCATCCCATCTGGTAAAGAGCGTTTTATGATGTTCAGTAATATCTTTTAAAAGCTTTTCATAAGCTTCAGACATATTACCGACTGCACGACAAGCAATGCAGTATTCAAGTTCAACTTCTTCAACATCATCTCTAAGTCCAGGAACTTTGGAGTTTAAGACAAGTCCAACACCATCGAGAGGTGCTATTTTAATATAGAGTTTATTTGTCGATAATGGAAGATTCCATTTACGTTGTTCTGAAGTTTCTTCAAACTCAACGATGATTAAAGATTCTTTTTGGTTTAATTTTTTACCTGTCATCAAATAAAAAGGTACACCTTTGAAACGTGGTGTTTCAACAAATGCTTTAAAGAATACAAAGGTATCTGTCGATGAATCTTGAGGAATGTTTTTCTCTTTTAAATACCCTTGATATTGACCAAAAATAACTGAATCTTTATCTAGCTTTAAATGTTCAAGCACTTTAACTTTTTCATTTTTTACGTCTTCAGAATGATAGGATAATGGAACTTCCATCGCAATCAAACTCAGCATTTGAAGTAAATGTGATTGCACCATGTCTTTAAGTGCACCAGACTGGTCATAATAACCTGCTCTACCTAAAATGCCATCCGTTTCTTTGGCGATAATTTTAATGTTTTTAATTGAACGATTATGCCAAATTTCTTCAAAAATACGGTTAGCAAAGCGAACCATCATGATATTTTGAATCATTTCTTTTCCAAGATAATGATCAATACGATAGATTTGTTTCTCGTCAAAATAACGCCAAAGGAGTTCGTTCACTTCTTTTGCACTCTTTAAATCATGACCAAACGGTTTTTCAAAAACAATGGACTGATTGATATTTTGTTTTTCAACAAGTTGTGATGCATTCATGTTTTTAGCAACAACACTAAATAGTTCTGGTCCAATCGCTAAGTAATAAAGTTCTCTTGTTTTTTCATGTTTACATGACTTTATCAAGTCAACAAGTGCTTGATACTCATTTGCTTCAGTGATTTCTATTTTATGGTAATGTGTGATTCTCTTAAGCACTTCTAAATCGAGTGATTTGGTTGCTGCATCATTCATCACATTTAAATAGCTATCCGTATCATAATCTCTTCTTCCTAAGGTAATAATTTTTGTTTTCTCAGGAATTTGTTTTTCTGAATATAATCTTGATAGTGCGGGTAAGAGTTTTCGAGATGTCAAATCTCCGGTTGCACCAAAGATGGTGATTATTAAATCATAGCTCATGTGTAGTCTCCTTTATTCTGAATCCCAAGCATGCCACAAAAAATGTGAGACGACCGAACGATAGGGAGCCCAGTTTTCTGCAAGTTGTTCGATTTCTTGATGGGATAATTCTTGATTTTGATAGATTCTTTTGACGGCATTACGAAGTCCTAAATCCAAGACTGAAAAGACATCTTCTCTACCGAGTGAAAACATTAAAAACATTTGTGCTGTCCAAACACCGATCCCCTTAACTTGAATAAACATATCGATGATTTCTTGGTCTGATTTTGATTCTAAATTGGATAGATCAACTTTACCTTGAATGATACAATCTGCTAAACTTTTTAAATACTTAATCTTTTGAAAAGATAAGCCGAGTGGTCTTAGTGATTCTTCAGTTGCATCCATTATTTTTTGAGGTGTAATCACTTCATCAAAATATGCAAAAACTCTTTTTGAAATCACTTGAGCAACTTTGCTTGATAACTGCTGTGCAATGATCGTATCTACAAGTGATACAAAATAGTCATCAGATACCCGTACATAGATAACATCTTTTTTTGCAAAAAGATCTTTAAGTAAGGGATCTTTTTGGATTAAATATTGTGTTATGGGTGAATCTTTGTGATAAGTTAGTACTTTCATAGCACACCTCTTCTTACTTTATTATAACAAAAATAGTGTGGGTTAGACGAACTAAGAGCACATACGTTACTATTTTACGCTATAACATTTGACATACAAAGCATTTCGACTATAATCAATTTTAAAGGAGGATGCAATGAACACATTTACAATCGTATTTTTAAGCATTACCGGATTGATTTTGATTTACGGTTTATATCTCATACTTAAACAAAAGAAACGCTATTGGATTACATCTATTCTTTTCCTTGCTCTTGGCATAACGATGGTTATTTTAGGTCAAACAGTGACAGTGACTGGAGGAAGTTTTGCTGATGTAATGTATACAGTATTAGGTGTTTTTCTCACATTACTTTCAGTTATTGCAGCTTTAATTACACTTTTTATTCAATCACGTAAGCAAAAAGATGACGAGGATTAATCTTGTCATCTTTTTTATCAATTTGACTATCATTCTTGCATAGCGTAAAATGAAATTAGAGGTGAAACATTATATGGAAACAAAAACAGTCAATCAATCGATTCGCCACATTGTATACGCTAAACATGGCATGGTCGCAACCTCAGAACCTCAAGCTGCACAAGCAGGTCTTGATGTGTTAAAAAGAGGTGGAAATGCCATCGATGCAGCCATTGCAGTTGCTGCCACTTTAACCGTTACTGAACCCACATCCAATGGGATTGGTGGGGATAATTTTGCCATTGTTTGGTATAAAAATCAGCTTTATGGACTTAATTCGAGTGGACATGCACCAAAACTCTTATCACTTGAATCACTGAATCAACTTGGATTAAAAGAAATGCCACGCTTTGGATTTACACCTGTGACTGTACCTGGTGCAGTTGCTGGATGGGCAGCATTATCCAAGCGTTTTGGTTATTTTTCACTTAAAGATGCATTAAAACCAGCTATCGATTACGCTAGAAACGGTTTTGTTGTTCAAAAGACCGTTGCTCACCACTGGCAAAATGCGAATCAAATTTATCAAAAAGCGCTTAAGCATGAAATGTATGCACCCTGGTTTGATACGTTCACAAGAGCTCTTCAAGCACCTAAAGCAGGGGATTTATGGTTCTTAAAAGACCATGCAAATACCTTAGAAGAAATTGGTGATACCGTAGGTAACTCTTTTTATAAAGGTAAGATTGCAGATCAAATTGATGCATACTCAAAAAAATATGGTGGGTTTATTCGAAAAGAGGACTTAGAATCATTTAATCCTGAATGGGTCGATCCAATTAAAGTGACCTATAGAGGTTATGATGTCTATGAACTTCCACCCAACGGTCAAGGTATTGTTGCTTTAATGGCATTAAACATGTTAGAAAATTTCACGTTTAAAGATAAAGAACTGATTACAACCTATCACAAGCAAATGGAAGCCATCAAACTCGCATTTGCTGATGGTCTAGCTTATGTAAGTGATCCGAAGACGATGACAACATCGATTCAATCGATGCTATCAAAACAATACGCATGGAAGCGTAGTCAAGAGATTAAGGTTAAAGCAGTTGATCCCAAAGCAGGTAAACCTCTTGGTTCTGGAACTGTGTATTTAGCGGTTGCTGATAGCGAAGGAAACATGGTTTCGATGATCCAATCAAATTATATGGGATTCGGTTCTGGCATTGTCATCCCTCACACAGGGATTGCACTCCATAACAGGGGACATAATTTTTCCATAGATCCAAAATCATCTAATGTTATAGAACCGCATAAGAGACCTTATCATACGATTATTCCTGGCTTTTTAATGAAAAATAGAACAGCCATTGGACCCTTTGGCGTCATGGGTGGGTTTATGCAGCCACAAGGTCATGTACAAGTACTGATGAACATGATTGATTTTGGTATGGACCCCCAACAAGCGCTGGATGCACCACGTTTCCAGTGGATGGAAGGGAAAAAGATTTTAGTTGAACCTGATTTTAATGTTTCGATCATGAATGGTCTTATTAAAAAAGGACATGAAATCAAAATTGAACCTAATTTGAGTTCATTTGGTAGAGGTCAAATCATTATGAAAGATTCACAAACAGGTATCTATGTGGGTGGCACAGAAAAAAGATGTGACGGTACCATCGCTTCTTACTAGACTTCTTCGGAAGTCTTTTTTTTAATCTTGAATGATAAAAAAAGATGGACATGATGTCCATCTGATGTTTAAGCTTGAGGTATAAATAAATCCAGTAATCCAAAGATACTAAAGGTAAACCCCATAAAGAGTAGTCCAAGGAGTAAAAGTGACATCTCTTTATATTTATAAATGGACATAATACCAACAATCGTACCAAATACTGCAAATAACCATGAGATGATGACGATGATGTTTAAGACGATCCACATGAATCCAGAAGCTTCTCCATGTAAGAAAAACTCATCTACGGTATAAAAAAGCATCAAAAAAACTAAACTTATTAAAATGAGATAAGCTGCTTGTCTTGAACGATGTGTTTTAGGTAATAAAATGAGTTTCATGGTTTTCTCCTTAAATTAACTTACCTCTATTATACGATGTTTTACCAAAAATAAGCAAAACTGCGGTAATATGAGACCGCAGTTTTTTAAGTTTAGCACTGATGCATATGAATGATACCTGATACTTCGGTTAATTGATTGAGAAGTTTTTCATCGACTTCTTTTTCCGTTTCATAAATCATTGTTTTATAATTAGCATTTGATTCGATTACAGAATGTTTGATTTTTAAATGATTGATTTTCTCAATGATTTTCATAGAATCAATAGACTTATCGCATAAACATGTGATTCTAAAACCTTTTTTCTTACCTAGGGTTGCATCCGGAAAATTCACTGAGTGTGTGATATTACCATTCTCAATGTAATCCATCGTTTGGTTAATCGCCATCACTGCACAGTTGTCTTCAGCTTCTTCTGTAGATGCTCCAAGATGAGGAATTGCGATGACACCACCCATTTGCGCTGTTTTCTCATTAGGAAAATCGGTGACGTATCTTCTAACTTTATTAGACGCAATTGCATTCTTAAGTGCATCATCATCAACGAGTGCATCTCTTGCAAAGTTTAAAATAATGACACCATCTTTCATGTGTTTAAATGCTTGTTCATTAAGTAAATGTTTCGTATCACTTGAAAGTGGGACGTTTAGACTGATGAAATCACTTTGATGATAAAGTTCATCTTTTGATTGGACTAAAATCATATTTTCTGGCATTTCTAAGCGATCAATGGTTGATAGATTACGTTTCGTTCCAACGACTTTCATACCGAGTGCAACACATGATTTTGCAAGTTCCATGCCGATTGCACCTAGTCCGATGATACCAATTGTTTTACCTTTTATTTCGGTTCCACCAAATTGTGCTTTTGCTTTTTCAACAGATTTTGCGATTTCTGGATCTTCTTGATGATCTTTTACCCATGAAATACCTCCAACAATATCCCGTGAAGCAAGTAGCATACCTGCTAAAGTTAATTCTTTGACTGCATTTGCATTCGCTCCTGGCGTGTTGAACACAACAATCCCTTTTTTAGCATATTGATCAAGCGGTATATTATTGACGCCAGCACCTGCACGTGCAACGACTTTTACACTTTTGGGAAGTTCTAACTCATGCATCACAGCGCTACGCACTAAAATTGCCGTTGCGCCATCGATTTGATCTGTTAATGGATAGTTTTCCGGTAAAGTTTTTAAACCTACCTTAGAAATGGAATTTAAGCAATGTATTTTATACATAGCATCACCCATTTTGTCTTTCAAATTCTCTCATGAAATCAACGAGTGCTTGAACACCTTTAATAGGCATTGCATTATAGATGGATGCACGCATACCACCTACAGTACGATAACCCTTTAAATTATCAAAACCATGTGCTTTTGCTTCTTTAATGAATTTTTCATCAAGTTCTGGTGATGTTGATTTGAATGTAACATTCATGAGTGAACGCGATTTTTTTTCAACGTTTCCAAAAAACATTTTACTTGAATCAAGATAATCATATAAGAGATTCGCTTTTTCGATGTTAGTCTTTTGCATCGCTTCAAGACCACCCTTATTTTTTAACCATTTAAAGACTTTACCGCATAAGTAAATACCATAAGTTGGTGGTGTATTATACATCGAACCATTTTCAGCATGAATGTCATAGCGTAACATAATCGGAGTTTTGAGATCAATGTCATTTCTGATTAAATCTTCTCTAATGATTACAATCACAGTACCAGCAGGTCCCACATTTTTTTGGGCACCAGCAAAGATAATACCATATTTTGTAACATCCATCGGTTCAGATAAGAAACTTGAAGACGCATCGTTAACTAAAACTTTGCCTTTTGTATTGGGAAGTTCTTTATATTTTGTTCCATAAATGGTGTTGTTATCACACATATAGACATAATCCGAATCTTCAGAGATAGCAAGGTCAGAAACATCAGGGATGTATGAAAACATCTTATCTTGAGAAGATGCAACGATATTCACTTGACCAAACTTAGCAGCTTCTTCTGCAGCCTTTTTAGCCCATTGTCCTGTGATAATATAATCTGCTTTTCCATTCTTCATCAAGTTCATAGGAACCATTGAAAATTGTAGGGTTGCTCCCCCTTGTAAAAAGAGCACTTTGTAGTTGGTAGGAATATGAAGTAGTTCTCTTAAATCCTTTTCAGCTTCATCAATGATTGCTTGATAAATTTTTGAGCGATGACTCATCTCCATCACAGACATCCCACTGTTTTCATAGTCAAGCATTTCGTTCGCTGCTTCTTGTAAAACTTCTTCAGGTAAAATCGCTGGTCCTGCTGAAAAATTGTATATGCGTTTCATGTAATATCTCCTTCTTATTTTTTTATCTTATTCTTCGTGTTTCTAAGTAATAACGTTTAGCAGTTGCTGAACCCATCGAAAATGATTTTCTAGGTAAGACTTTTCCGGTTTGTATAAAGGGGAATAAATCTTTTTTTGCTAACGTTGGCATCGCGATTCCAATCGCATTAGGATGTTGATTACAAATACGTTTGAGTTCATCTTCGCCATGAATATAATCGATTGTTACGCCTTTATGATGTTCTAAATAATGGTCGATGAACCCTTGGATTTGTTCATAGGCTACAGCAGTACTTCTTGGAATAAAGAATTCTTCTTTGCCTAAATCTTTGGTGTAAACCCAGGTAGCAACATCTTTATCAACCGCATGGAATAAATCGATTAAGAAATCAGGTCCTGCATTGAATAAAACGCGATGAATCCCTTCAAACTCAAGTCCTGAATCGTAGATATTCACGATTTCTACCATCGCAAATCGGGCTGGATGATCGATTTGTTTTTCGATAGGTAACTCTTTTTTTACATTTTCCCAATGTGCTTTTGCAGTTGCAAGGCTGTGATTACCATCACCAACAACAAATAAAATAGGATCATGTTCATCTTCGATTAAGTCATAAAATTCTTGAATGATGGGTTCAGTATCAAAGATTTGATAACCTCTTATATGTCCACCCATCATGTTTAATACAAAGTCATATCGTTTTTTTAGCGTTGCCTTTTTCTCATAAAGACGTTCGATGATACGATTTTTTCGATCATTAACTAAAAGCATAATATGAGAAAGTTCTAAAGGTGCATGTTCTCTGATCTTAACTCTTGGTGGTATACGTTCAACAATCGTTTTTTCTGTTGTTCTAATCAGTGGTTTTGATCCTTCTTTATAATCGTAGGCTTCTAAATCAATAGCGACCATGAGACCAAGTCTTCTCACGTTGAGATTCGTTACTCTTTCAATCAGTAAAAAAGATGAACCAATCGATTGCAAAATGCCATCTTTGAGATACTCATTCATTGACTGCTGAATGTGGCTAATGGTATCTTTCTTTATCGTTTCTAAATACGCTTCAGGAAGAATCATGTGATACGTTGAAGGTGCATCTTCAATGTATGACGTGAGTTCTTGCCAATAATCTGGTGAACTTGTAAATTGATCACAAGCTACAACTGCCCACTTGGAGTAGTCAATCCCTTTGTGAGGTAATAAAAAATCTGGTGCAACAATCGGTTGATTCTTAAACTTAAGCGCCATAAAAAATCTCCTGTTCCTTAGATTAGAGCATCATCTTTTTAAACGATTCATTTGGAAACGATCTAGATTCATCGTCATGCAATTCCTCATTAACGTAAGAATAAAATATTATTCTTTTCGTATCGTAATTTCCAAACTCATTGTAACATGTAAGCGCTTTTATTTCAATGAAATAAGAAAAAAAGCGAATAGAAAGAGAAATGACAATGACTTACATGAAAATGGTTGCAGTTTTTCATAAAAAGAAAAGCAAGCCTGTGGCTTGCCTTAAGTGTTCATGATTGTTTCAATTTTATCTTCTGGTTTTACTCTTTTTTCTAAGATTTTCACAAGTCCTAAAATTAGTACTGCAACTAAGAAGAGTGCACCATTAAAATCAAAATGGAGTAGCGGTGACCGGTCATATAAGAAACCACCTAATACAGGACCTAAGACCATCCCTAGTGATACGAAGGATTGACGCAATCCCATAATACTTCCATACTGACCTTGCTTAGCTTCTTTAGCGATGTAGCTTTGTTCAAGTGGAACATAAAGCGTCTTAAAGACAACATAAATTAAGTAGAATGAATACATCATCGTCATAAACTGATATGATCTAAATACATAAAAGACAATTAATGCCGATAAGATTTGCATCACCTGAATTAATAAAAGTTGCTTTTTCATACGATTAGCTAATCGCACTAAAAAGATACTTGCAAAAAGGGAAACAAAACCAGTGAGCATGACGTAAGTTCCTAAATCTTCTGCTGTGTAACCTAAATCAAAGAAATAAACATCAATATATTTAGATAAGTTGGTGCTTGCCATATTGATTAATGTCACTGATATTAAAAATAGTAACAGCCTAACATCAATTTTACCTATCGATTTTAGACCTTGAATCATCGATACTTTACGTTGCTCGTAAAGTTTAACATCATTATCTTTAAGTGTGAAAATGATAAACAGTGTATAAGTGACATTGAGAAGTGATTGAATTAAGAAAACGACCGAAAGGTTATCTGTTCCAAAAAAACTGATTGCCCATGGGTTGGTTGCAAGAAATCCACCGATATAATAGCCTAGTGAAGCCCCTAATGTTGATGAAGCGGCGAGAAGTGCTAAGATTTTTGCACGTTCGTTCACCGGAGTCTGTTCTACGATCATCGCGGTATATATGGTGATTGCTGAGACTACACCAAAACCAGCAAATAAACGAAATGCGATCATCAAATAAGGATTACCTATATAGCCGAAACCTAATTGACCAACCGTATAAAAGGTAAGACCCAGTGTAATCCAAAGCGTTCTTTTTCCCCGATCACTTAAGATCCCCCAAATCGGTGCACCTACCATAAGTCCAAAGGACATTGCAGCAAAAAAAGACCAAACATATAATCTTTGATTTCAAGTGCATTAACAAGTGATGGTGTCACAGGATGACCTAAATTATGGATAATTCCTTGGATAAAAAGATAAATGATAATGAGTACGCTTTTACGGTTCATGATTCCTCCAGAGCTATTCTCATTATACAAGATAATTAGATTTAGGTGTCTCAGTAAACTTCAAAAAAATGTAAATCATTTGCATTTTTTAAACAATCGAAAGACAATAGAGGTGAAAGGGGCAATGAAGATGAAAAAAGCTGAATATGACGTTTTAGGTATGCACTGTGTAAGTTGTTCGACAGCCATCTCTAAATTACTTTCTAAAACAAAAGGTGTTTCAGATGTCGAAGTTATACTGTCTGAAAGTAAAATCCTAATTGAATATGATGAAAAGATGGTTAACGATCAAAAGATTGTTGAACATGTAAGCCGTTTAGGGTATAGAGCAGTTGAACATAAGGAATAAGGACATACGTCCTTTTTTCATTTCTTATGATAAAATGTGTGTAGGTGATATGTATGCGTATTTTTATTGGAATACCCTTTTCAGAAGACATCAGAAAAAGTTTAATTGATGTTCAATCTTCTATTCAATTAATCTCAGGCAAATCAAAAAATACGGATGAAGAAAATCTTCATTTAACACTTCTTTTCATTGGTGAACTTGATTTTAATCAAGTAGAAGAATTACACTGTTCATTATCTGCTTTATTAAATAACGTTTCATACATAAAAACAAAATTGACTCGAATTAACTATTTTGAAAAAGGAAACAAGAAAATCGTTTGGGTAGGCATTGATGATGAAAAACTTATAATGCAAAAACTTGCAACTAACATAAAACATGCAGTTGAAAAACTAAATATTGAGGTTGATCAAAGACCCTTTAAAGCACATATTACTTTATCACGAGAAGTTGATAAACTAGATATAGCTCGTTTAAGTCAAATTGAGATTCCTGACAAAGATTTATGCATAAAACAAGTAATTATCTATCAATCAACCAGGATCAATGGAAAATTGACTTATCTACCTTTATACACTTATCCGCTTAGATAGGTGTTTTTTTATAAAAAAATAGGATGAGATTCATCCTATTCTGGTAAAAATTCACTTAAAACTTCTAAATCTGTTTCTTCGGTATAATCGATTGAATCATATTGGAAACCGTGAATTTGATGGAATTCTTTAATGAATACTTTCGTTCCCTTAAGTTTAAAAAGTTGTTCATCACTCAGTGTTTCCATCATATGAATGGTTTCTTTCTGTACGTTTTCTTCCATTTCTAAGTGATCAAGACGAATGCGACCCATGGAATCAACAATTCTCTTGTTGCCATAAACCATGTCTTGAAAAAGACGATATTTATGAGATAAGATGGATTCATGTGTTCCCGTTCTCATCATCACATCAAATAAGCAAGAAACATAGACAGGCATTTGAGGGATGAATACGGATGCTTTTGTGACAACCGCTTTTGATGATGAAATGAGTGCTTCTCCCTGATAGGATTCCTGTAGCAATTCATTCATTCTTCTCGCACTTAATTCTAAATCTTCTTTTGCTTTACCGAGTGTACCACCGCGATAAATTTTATCTGTGGTTGGACCACCAATGTAGGTGTATGATATCGTTTTAAAACCTGGATTGAGTAGATTTTCTTGGTGTAGTGTTTGAATCCAATCTTCCCAAGCGGATCCACCCATCACATAAACGGTGTCTTTAACTTCCTCTTCGGTTGCTGTTCCAATGATAAGTTCTTTAACGGTTAAATCGGCAAGATCAATGGTTTTACCTACGGCATCTGAACCGATAGCTTTAATACTAGATTTAATTAAAGTTCCTGTTTCTTCATTGAATCTCGCACCTGCAGCAAGCGAATAAATCACTAAATCAAGTTTTCCAAATGTTTCTTTAATGTAGTTGATGACATCTTTTTTCATTTGTGAACCGAAAGCATCACCGACAAAATCTTTATGAATGTGGTTTAATTCTTTCGCATACTTTTGAAATGCGATATTATTCCACCAACCTGCTGTACCTGTTCTTTTTCCTTTGGGTGCAGTTTCAAATGAAATGTTGATCGTATCACTTTGTGCACCATAAGCGAGTGCAATGCGTGATGCAAGACCATAGCCTGATGATCCACCAATAATTAAGACTTTTTTAGGTCCTTCAAACGCTGGTTTTTGTTTTACTTCTAAAATTTGTTCATAAACAGCTTGTTCACATCCTTTTGGATGTGCGTTTAAGAAAATATTCGAGCGAATGGATGGTTCAATAATCATGTTTCTAACCTCTTTTATGTAATAATATCTTTAAATCATATGCTTCTTTCATGATATCATATTTGATTAGATATTCAAAGTAATTTTGATGAAAAGAAAAAGGGGAAACCCCTTTGACATTATTCTTTTGACTCTAGTTTCTTTTTCAAATCATACTTCTTATTTTTATGCTTGATATACAATACAACAGAACCACCCGTTAAGCCAAAGATGACACCAAAGGGGAGAATGGTTGCTATTAAAATCATTAATCCATCTAGGAATGAGACAAGTCCTGTCCAACCTGATTCAAATGCTCTACCTAGACGGTTGATAAAGGGTGATTTTGTTACAACAGTTGAACCGTATACGGTAACAATCACTAAACTATAATCAATCAGACTATCATAGACAAGAAGTTCACCATTTAACTTTTGTTTTTCAACTTCAAGTTCTGAGATTTGTCGATTAATCGTAATCATGTCTGATAACGATGCTGATTCATAAAGGGTAAGTAATCTTTCTAGTTGTAGATCAATTGCAGTGATGCGGTTGGTCTTATCTTGATATTGAAGTGAAACATCAGTTCCTTCTTTTTCAAAATGATTGATGGCATATCGATCTTTAAGTTCATCAATAAAGGTATCTAAGCGATCTGTGCGTATTCTTAATTCATAATACGCATTTGAACCATTGATCTGCTGACGATCCATCCATTCATCTGCTGCCATCAAATCTTGTAACTCATCATTAAAGGAATTCACATTGGTCACTTGAAGTGTTGTGCGTACTTGATAAATAATTTTTCTCGTAGGCACATCTGATAATAAAACTGTAACGTCTTGTTCTTCTTCATAGCCTCCATCATATTCAACATCTCTTTGAGAACATCCCATCAGTCCAAATAATAAAACAAACACCATCATAACCATCATTTTTCTCATCACATTGACCTCACTTTTGATTTTTATATCTTAAGTATAAGGGTATCTTGTGACAGAATCATGACGATGTTATGACAATGTTGTGACATTTTTATTTTTCTAAATAGGCTTGATGTGCGTGATGCACCATACGTGCGAGTTCATCTAAAGAATGATTTTCATTAACGAGATCTAAATCGATTCGTGTAAATTGATGTTTTTGAAAAACAGTTGCATCATTT
>MIDA01000042.1 GCA_001830045.1 Tenericutes bacterium RIFOXYA12_FULL_35_10
CATCTAGAACAACAATATTAATATCTTCGCGATACGTTGTTTCATAAATGGCTTTTAAGAAGTCAGTCTCATTGAACTTTTTCGTAAATTCATTTAAATAACCTAACATTTCAGCACGATCTCGCCATGAGGGTTGAACTGGAATGATATAAGAATCATGTTGAAAGAATTTTCCCATCGCATAAGGTAATGATGTTTTACCAGTACCAGAGATACCTTCTAAGATCATCGTATGAGAAGCTGCCATGCCAGCAAAGAATGCGCTAATAATCTTACGGTTATAGTATAAATGAAGTCGTGATGCAGAGAAGTTAATAAATCGTGTCACAAGTTCTTTGAGATTGATCATATCTTCTTCTTTCATCTCAATGCGCTTGATTTCACCTTGATACTCCTCATCAACCATCGCAAGTTTGACAAATCTTCCTTGGCTTAAATCTTGAACATCATCAGGTTTTTCTTCATCATCAGGTTGATCAGGGTTAATCCCTAAGTTTGATACTTTTAATGCTAAGATCTTATTTTTCTCATCAATAAGTTCAATCGTTTTTTGATTTAAAAACGCAATTTCAGAAATTAAACTTTCTTTTTCAAGTTCACTTTTCACAAACTTGATGTATTTCTTTAAGAAATGAATGACTTTAATCACAATCACTGCAATAAAGATCACATTAACGATACTCACAATCACGAACATCACCCAATCAAGTAATGTAAATTGTAAGCTTGCTAACATAAACTTCTCAAATAATTCTTTGATACCACTAAAGAAGAATCCAGCAAAGGTTTGAAAGAGTCCTTGAAAGAACTCTCCGATGTGGCTGAAAATATCTCTGATAAAATTAATATAATAACGACCAAATTCGACCACAATAAACCTCCTTTAGACAATTATTTGTCTAAATTAAACTCCTTTAAAAGTTGTTTACGAATAATTTCAAATTCTGATTCAACTTCATTTGCTTTTTCTCTTGCAGCAAGTTCAAATTCTTTTTCAAGTTTTCTCTTATGATATAAAAGCATATAACGTACTAATACAATTGATTCAACAATCCATAAGAAGATCACTGGCATTAAAACTGCTAAGGCAAATCCTTTAGGCGATTGCAAAAATGCAACGAATGACCCTAAATGTGGAACTTCTGCAATTTCAACAGCTAAGATATCTGAAGCACTGAGGAGTTGATCATATCCATCTATTTGATAATAAATGGTTTGATCGGTTTCATGTTTTGCAATAATACTACCTTTTATGAACTGATGTTCGTGTAGTTCATAAAAGATGACAGTATCACTCATCACTAAATCCATATTCTCTTCAGGTGTTTGAACATTCACAAAGAGTAAATCCTTTTGTGTACTATTTTCATGTGTAGTCATGGGAAGAAAACCTAGTCCCATCACATTCGCAATATCATTACTATATTTCATCTTCATTGTCGCTACGCTAAACGCTAAAACGAGCATAATCAAACTATAAAATGATAATGATAAGACGATTTTTAAACCTTTTTTTGATTTCGGTTTCATCGATCTAACCTCTTAAAGTGTGAGAGCAGGATTTGACTCCTGCTCTTCATGTTTTTTTTAATTAACCTTCAAAGCGAAGTGATAAAGTAACAATACGTCCGAGTAATGAGTTGTATGCTTCTGCATCCCAACCTTCAAACCAAACTCTAACAGTAAGTGTTCCATAATAAGCACGTTCAGCTACAAGTTCACTGTTTGCATTCATATCAAGAACTTTAATTGATGTTACTTCTTGAATGGTATCAACAACTGTAACAGCATCAGAACCACCAGGAAGCATCGCATTTGAACGATAGAAGTAGTTAACTGCGCCATTGACACCAATGTATGTTGGAACGCCTAAAACGTCTTCAGTTGTACCTCTAAAATCTGCTGCAGTTCTTGCTTCTAATACTGTATTCGTTAATGTTGATGGGTTTTCATAAACAACAGTTGTTAAAGCTGGAGTTTGAGAAATCTCTTCAATGACATTACCTGATAATGAAACTCTGATTGCATCCGCTGGGTTCACGTTATATGTACTGTTTGCTGTTTGAGTAACACCTTTAGAATCAGTAAAGCCTACACGTGTTGTAAATGATTCAGTCGTTCCAGATAATACGACTTGAGTCCAATTAATTTCTGATGTTGAATCAGATCTAAAATGTAATGGTAATTCTAATAAACCTTCAGTTGAACCAACACCAGGACCTGTTGTACCAAGTGTTGAGAAATTTCTTCCATCAACGGATGTTAAATGGTTGAAAAAGAATCCTGTTGTATGCACTGATGCAATGTAGTCATAAATGTCTTGTGCAGTCAATGTTGTTTTCCATTCTAATTCCATAGGTGTTCCTGTACCAATAGCAACTTCGATACCTTCATCACTAATAACTTCAGCATTGAAGGGTTGAACGTTTGCAACGTTTGTAATGGTAAACCATGCAAATGTTGTAGTTCCTAATGCGACAACTGATAGCACAACTGCCATCACGGATAATAATAACTTTCTTGTCATACTTTTCATTTTTATTTCTCCTTATATTTTTTATATTTTTTATTTATGCAAGCTGTGCTAACTTAAATTTGAGTTGCACCATGATGTGATCGTCTAGAATACCGTCTATCGCATCCGCATCCCATCCTTCAATCCAGATAAAGATACGCACTTTAGCGGTGTAATACATGTCTCCTTCTTCATTTACCATATCAGACTCTTTTAAGACTGCAATTAACGAATCATTTGTTAATGCTTGATATGGGTTAAAGGGATCCATGGTTGATAAGGTGTAAATCGTTTCGGGAATTTCAACTGGAAGTGGTATTTCTTGTGATGTGCGCTTTTCAAAATAACTGTGCGCACCATAAGATTTACCATAACCTCTTCTTTCATTTCCTGATGGATCGTAAATAAGTGAGTTGATAATGTCGTTTTCTTCATCTAGTTCATGAAAACTCATCCTGCTCGCATCTTTTGCGTAATATGTCCTAATACTTTGTGCGAGCACTAATTCGAAGTTGTCTTCGATATAATCCACTTTAGGAACGAAGCTTACGCCTTCAGAAGTCACTTTAGTTCCATTTTCACCATCATTAATGACATAAATTCCTTTTTCACTTCTAAGACTTCTAAAATAAAGGTCGAACGACAGGTAATCTTCATTTAAAATGGCGTTTGCACCAAGATGAGTGGGACCTCTTTGGAAATGATAACCATCAGAAGATGTCACATCTTTTAAATAAATAGGTTCTCTGAAATGCTCACTACCAAGTGTAGATTGATAGATGATGCCATCAAAGGAAATCTCTAATTCATTTCCGCTTGATGCGGTGAGTGACAAACCATCAAGGTTATTGATTCTTGCCATGGAGACCCATGCGAATGTTACACTACCGAAGATAAATAGAATGAATATGAATCCGATGAGTGAAATGACTAAACGTTTTACTGCACCAATGGTCATTACTCATCACCATCGATTGAGAAGTTCATTTGCAGTTTAATCATGCCACCTAAAATGTCATCGGTTGTGTCTGGGTCCATACCTTCGATCCAAACAACGACACTAAATTTTTTTAACATCCCTGGTTGGAAGTTTAAGATACGTTTTCTAGTGATAATTGTATCTGAAACAAATTTTTCTGTTTGTTGTAAGGGAATGCTATAGTTGATTGGAACACTTCCATCATGTGAATCAGGTTTTTGATATATCGTTTCTTCATCATCTTCAATCACTAAAACCCTGATTGCTTTATCCATTGATTTGTAATTCTCAGTGATTCGGATATGATAGATAATGTCGACAGTTTCAAAACCGTTATTGTTTAAATAGAATGTATATGCGACATAATCGTAATCTGGATCAGTATAGTTTCCTTCTGTTTCTTGAACCTCTTCAATCTTTAACCAGGAGTAGGTCATATCTCTTGCACTGTATACCGGGTTCGTCATAAGTCTTGGTTGCGGATCTTCTAAATACTCTGAGTTGGAGAGAACAATCCCTTTTTTGTAAGAGTCATAATCAACACTCATCACAAAGTTTCCTGCTTGAGTCCCGTAAAAAGTGATTAAGACAAAGAGTAATGAAAGAACACCGCTGACTGAGAAAATTAAGGATAATAACTTCTTCTGTTTAGATTGTTTTTTAACTTTTAAGACGCTGGATAGTTTCATTCATAATCACTTCGCTTTCAGATTACACTTGGATTATAACACTCATTTACAAAAAGAAAAGACCGCAATTTATCAATTCTTTCTTGCGTTCCTTTCAATGTCCTTACATTTCCTTACTTTTCTTGTTTTTTTCCAATAAGACTATACTTTTAAGATTTAAAAAACTGTTTTCTTATTATTTATTTGTTCATATTTGTATTTTTGTATTAAGCATAAAAAAAGAAGTTGCACATTTGCACAACTTCTTTCATCATTTACATTACAAATTACTTGTCGACATCTTTCCAAGACTCAGTTCCGATATAACCTCTCAAAGCTTCTGCAGAAAGAGGTTTCGTGAAATAAAAACCCTGCATAATGTTAATGTTATACTTCTGAGCTTCATCGAGCATTGCTCTATTTTCAATGGCTTCACAGATGACGGTATACGCATTTTTTTCTGCAAAATCAACAAGTAGTTGCGCAAACTTCGCCTTCATATAAGATTCTTCTTCTTTTAAAAATTCATTATCAAGTTTAATGATATCGATATCCAAAGACTCAGCTCTGGAGAGTGTTGAGAAATCTAAACCAAAACCATCAATGGCAATTTGGAACCCCATCTTTTTCAAATCGGAGAGTGTTTTATGAATTTGCATCGGTTTATCAAAGACTGCAAATTCTATGACTTCTAAAATGATACTATCTGCATTCATACGATATTTCTTTAATAATTTTTGGAAGTCTTGGGGTAGTGATTCATTCATCAACTGTTTAGGTGATAAGTTAATAGAAAACTTCATATCTTTTTTAGGAAATTCTTGTTTAAGTTCTTGGTAGGTTTTAATAATGGTTTCTAATCCCCATAGACCTATCCAGTTGATATCACCTGATTGTTCCATAATACCAAGGAACTTAAATGGTGATAATAAACCATGTTCAGGGTGATTCCAACGAATCAGTGATTCAACACCATAAATATCATTTGTTTTCACATTGATCATCGGATGATAAAACAGTTGGAATTCTTTATGTTGAATCGCATGCTTGATCTGATAGTAATACTCAACATGTTCTCCGCCTTCTGTATTCATTTCATCTGAATAGACGCGAACACTATTTCCACCATTCTTTTTAATGAGATAAGTTGCTAATTTTAATGAATTCATCAAGTCTTTAATCGTAGACCCATGAACTGGATAAAATGCGATCGCAATCGATGCCGTTGCATTAATCGTGGTATCACCAAAAAGTTTGATGGGTCTAGCTAAAGATTGCTTGATTTTATTTGCTAAATCAACTGCTTCTGTTCTGTCATAGTCCATCGATAAGAAAATTAAAAACTCATCGTTTTGCAATCTCGCTAATTTTACGCCCTTAGGTAATGCATATTCAATGTTCTTAACAATTTTCTCCAACACTTTCTCAGATTCGGTTGGACCAAAAGCGTTGACAAAATCAGAAAATTTGTCTAAATCCATGTAAATCAAAGAGAATGCTCCATCTTTACCAAGTCTAGCAATATGCGATGTAATGATGGACGTAATTTCTGCTTTCGTTAAAACACCTTCAATTAAGTATGCTTTTTCTTCTTGAATACGCACGCGCTCTTTAAAATATGAACGAGCGAGAAAGAATATCGCACCAAGCATAATGAGCATGGCGAAAATCGATAGAATAATTGTAGCTTGATCACTTACTGCATAAATACGCATAAAGTTCATCGTTTCATCTCCTTTTTCGCTTTCTGTAAGTCAACTGACCGCGTATGATCGATATTGAATTCTCTAATCAACCGAATAGCTTCTGATTTAACAACAGGGGGTGATACTAAATAACCTTGAATAATATTACAACCTGCTTTATAAACCAATTGGTTTTGTTTATCATTTTCAATACCTTCTGTCACCACATTGAGTCCAATATTTTTAGCTAAAGATGCAATCATATTAACAATTGCTCTCGAATGGGCATCTGTTTCAATATTGATAACAAACGCTCTATCAATCTTAATGGTATTAATCGGTAGATCTTTCAAATATTGGAGTGATGAATACCCAGTACCAAAGTCATCAAGATGGATATCAAAACCATATTTTTGAAGCAATTTAAGTTTATTGATAACTAAATCGAACGATCCAATCAAGAATGTTTCGGTAATTTCCAATGAAATCGAGTGTTTTTTAAGTTCATATTGTTCAAATACAGAAATCACTTCTGAGACAAACCCTGCTTGTAAGATTTGAACTGGTGAAATATTTAATGAGATATGAACATCATAAGGTTCTAACTCTTTGGCGATTTGGAATGTTTCATGCAGTGCAATACGTCCAATATCGATAATCATGTTATTACGTTCAGCCATCTGAATAAATTTAAGTGGAGATTCAGATTGATACTTTGGATTATTCCAACGAATTAATGCTTCAAAACCTATAATGCGTTCTTCTTGGTTATTAAACTGGGGCTGAAGCACCATATAGAACTCTTGGTTTTTAATCGCATTGGCTAAATCTGATTCCATACGTTGTTCTCTAGATGCAATGAGTGAGAGTGAAACGTCATAAAAGAAACTCTTGTGTTGAGATGACTCTTTAGCGTGGTTTAAAGCAAGCATCATGTTATCATATGCTACATCTGCATTTAAAATCTCGTAGCGTTCATTTTCAATGTTAAATGCACCAATTTTAACTTCAATATTAATAAAGTTTTTATCGATCGTGATTGGTTTTTCGAAAATCGATAATACCTTATTAATCCAACGGGTTACCCACGCATAACTTTCGATGTTTCTAAAAAAGATGACGAAACTATCTGCTGTTGTATTATAGAGTGTTACTGGATAGCCTTCTAATGATTCATCGATCAACTCAGAAATAATGACTAAGAAACGATCTCCTGATTTTTCACCTAAAAGAACATTGATCTTAGAAAATGAGACAACATCTAAAGCTAATAATGAATTACAATTCTTAAGTTCATCCGGATTCATAAAAAACGACGTTAAGTCTTGTTTTAAACTGTTGAGATTGGGTAAATGTGTGACTTTGTTATAAAGTGCCATGTTACGGTATTCATCAAATCTTCCTTCAATGCTTGTGATATCATCACCGACAAGTAAAAATCCTCCCGCTGTCTTAATGGGAATGAAATGGATATAAACAAGCCGTTGAAGACCTAATTCAAAAATGGCCGTAAACGCTCTTTGACGATTAATGGTATCCTCAATCGATTCAAGATCAAATTCTTTTTTAACTTCAAAATCTTTTACTTGATCATAAATATCATAATCGCCCAAAAGTTTCTTAAAACTTTGGTTATAGGATTTAATTTTACCTGTGCGACTAACTCTCACTAAGTAAGGTTTTGCATAATAATGTGTCATGCGTGCAGTTTCAATATCATGCATCTTCGTTTCTAAAATCTTATAAAGTAAAATGAGTGCACCTGCAAAGAGAATAAAGATGACAAAGAAGAGTGCCCATAAGATATTGGTTAAATAAACCATGGTATCTAAAACATCACCCTCATTAAATACTTGAACAAGATAATAATGATAACTTGAATAAGATTCATCAAGGGGATTAAAGACCATCATTGATTTCGTGTTTGAAAAGTCAACTTGAAACGCAGCTGGTTGATACGTCGTTATGGATGATTTCATCTCATCAATCACTATATCGCTAATACCACGATCACGTAAATAATCGTATAAGTATTTTGTTGTTGAATCACCAAACGATGCATAATTGATCTTATTATCTGAAGTCATGATTGCAAAATCAGTAAAACCTTCTGATTGACTAAGCAAGGCTTCAAAATAAGGTTCAGCAGCAAAGTAAGTCATAATATCTTCATATAAAAAGAATACGTAGACATCACTAGACCCTGTTTCGAAGGCTTCATTAAAACTGTAAATACCTACCATTTGATGAATATCTAAAAAACCCCAACTATTGTGATAGGTATAATCAACACCATCAATATTTAAAATTGAACCATTTAACAAACCAAATCCTTGATACGTGTCATCTAAAACGGTAATTGAAAGAGCTTGACTATGTAAATAGGCAACTGGATCAGCTTGATTCTCTATGGCATCATCAATCAGTTGGCTTACTTTTTGATAATCATATAAAAGTTGCGTGTTAATGCTTTCAGCAGTCACATCACCTTTACCAACTAAGTTCTCTTTTGCTTGTCTCAAAATAAACGATGAAGATATTTGTGTATACGCAAAAACAACGACTACAACGAGTAGTGCGTACGATAAAGCAAATGCAATTGCGAGTTTCCACGTATAGCTTCTCATATTGAACTCACCTATAACAAAAGCTCAGTATCAAAAATGGTTCTAAAACGAATCACCTTTGAAAATATTATACATGAAAAACATGATTTGCGACAGCCTTTTTATCGATGTCATGCCATTTTCCTTTGTTTTACTTGACTTTAAGTCAAGCATAAAGTTTCATGGTATAATGAAAAATGTGGAAAAGGAGATTGATCATCCGTGAAAAACATTCGACTAAAACATCCCGACGTCTTAAACGATTCCAAACCTTCATCCAAACTCTTAGGGTATTGGACTTATCATATCAAACATAAATCATGGAGCCTATCCAAAGATCTTGAACAGGCTCTTTCTGTCACTTCAGTTCAGATAGAAAATCGCTCACTTCTTCATTTGGTGCATCCAGATGAACAAAGTGTTGTTTCTAAACAATTCCAAGTTGCTAGACAAAACCATGAACCCTTTGAATCCTTTCACCGCATGATGATTAAAGATCAATACCGATTTGTATCTGTTAAATCAAGAGCAGATGAACAAGATGGACATTTGATTGCTTATTTTGGAACGATTGAAGATATTACAGATGATGTTATGTCTTCTGTTGAAAGTGCATCAAAAATTCAAGCCTTAGAAAAAGACATTCAAGTGCTTAAACAAACACTTCAAGATGAACAAAATCTTCATAGACAACATGATGATGCTAAATCTTCTTTCATATCAACGATGTCACATGAAATCAGAACACCAATGAATGCAATGATTGGATTTACCCATCTTTTAGCAGAAACCGAACTCAAAGACGAACAAAAAGAATACATCACTCGCATTCAAGATTCTTCAAAACATTTACTTTCCGTCATTAATGATATTTTGGATTTATCAAAGATGGAAGCTGGTAAAATGGCGATCGAACAAAGACGATTTGCCATCGATCAAATGATTCAAGAAGTTAAAGATCTCTTTAGTGAACAAGCAAAACGTAAACGTCTATATATGGATTTTGAAACCATACATTGTCCCAATTACGTCATTGGTGATGTGATCAGAATTAAGCAAGTACTGATTAATCTGATCAGTAATGCACTCAAATTTACTGATGTGGGTGGATTAAGCATTGTCATATCAAGTCAATTTAGCAATCCTCATTCTGCTTTAGTATCTTTTAAAGTCAAAGATACCGGTATTGGTATGTCACAAGCTCAACAAGATAAACTTTTTAAAGCTTATGAACAAGCATCTAGTTCAACAACGCGTCTCTTTGGAGGAACCGGGTTAGGTTTATCCATTAGTATGAGACTTGCAAAACTGATGAACGGTCATATCAGCGTTGAAAGTAAACTGAATGAAGGTACGACTTTTACCCTCACCATACCATTAATGTTAGATGAACGTGAAGAAGATGTCATTGAAGATATCATTATAACTAAACATTACCGTAAACATGCACGTATACTCGTCGCTGAAGATCACGTGTTATCTCAAAAACTTGTTGAAAGATTGCTTACAAACCTTGAAGAAGATGTTTTAATCGTTGATAATGGTGAACAAGCACTCAAAGCAATGAAAGATCAACTTTTTGACATCGTTTTCTTGGATATGAATATGCCTCTTTTGGATGGTATAGGTGCTACTAAAGCAATTCGACGATTTAACACAAAAACACCGATTGTTGCACTCACTGCAAACGCATATCCTGAAGAAAGATCACAATGTCTATTAGCTGGTATGAATGATGTTTTAGTTAAACCCATCGATTCAAAATCACTTCAAGAAGCTCTTGTTAAATGGATTCCTGAAGAGTAAAAAAAAGGCGTCAGCCTTTTTTATATAACGTGATGAACTTTTAAAATGGTTTGATAGAGTTTGACACCTTGTTCTAAAATGGATTCATCAAAGTTGAAGTAACTACTGTGTAAGGGATGGATATATCCCTTTTTTTCATTTTTAGATCCAAGCATGACGAACACACCAGGTACATGTTTTTGATAAAATGCAAAGTCTTCAGAAACCGTCATCGGTTCAATGATCTTATACAATGCTTGAGGTAATGCATCTTTAAGCAACGTAAATAAATGGTGATCATTGGTTACCGGAGGATAATAATCTTTAATGTCATTATGAATAATCACATCGTAAGACTTTTCAATACCTGATTCGATTAAATGCATTCTATCTTTGATCATCTCATAAACTTCTGTCTTAAACGCTCTAACAGTTCCACTCATAGAAATTTCTTTTGCAATAATATTTCTAGCTTCACCACCCCGGATGGTCCCAACCGTGATGACTGCAGAATCAAGTGGATTTAAATTTCTACTTATGATGGATTGATAGCCTTGGATCAACTGCGCTGCAGCAATCATCGTATCTGTTCCTAAATGGGGCATAGCTCCATGGGATGATTCCCCTTTAATGACTAGATCAAATTCACCATTTTGAGCCATCATGGGGCCATCAACGAGTCCATATAACCCTTCTTCTAATCCTGGATATAAATGGATGCCATAAACAGCTTCAATCTCAAACATTTGAAATAACCCTTCATCGATCATGACCTTGGCACCACCAGGACCTTCTTCTGCAGGTTGAAAGATCATGACAACAGATTTGTTTAAATGTTCTAATGAAGATACATATTTAGCAAAACCTAACATCATACTCATGTGTCCATCATGACCACAGGCATGCATTTTACCTTGATGTCTCGATTGAAAGGATACGTCTGTTTGTTCAAAAACAGGTAATGCATCCATATCTGTTCTAAAGAGTATAGATTTCTGTGACTTACCCTTTTTTTGAATCACCCATCCTGTTTTCGCCATAGAGATCGGATGATATCCCATCTCTACTAAAGTCTTATAGATATATGCACTGGTTAAGTTTAGATCAAAACCTAACTCTGGTATTTGATGCAAATCTCTTCGATATGTTTTAAGTTCATCGTTCATGAGTATACCCTTGTTCGTGGATTAATAACATCTTTTTTAAGTCAATATAATCTTTTCCTGAATAACCTGTCATTGAACCATCTTTTCCAATCACTCTATGACAAGGAACGATAATCCCAATTGGATTTCTTTTACACGCTTGTCCCACTGCTCTAACAGCCTTTTCTCGGTTAATCTCACGTGCAATATCGATATAGCTTTTCGTTTGTCCGTAAGGAATTGCGAGTAATCTTTCCCATACTTCTTTTTGAAAAGGTGTACCTCTCATAAACTTAAGATCAAGATCAAACTCTTTTGATTGATGTTTAAAATAACGATCTAAGGCTAAATGTATTTTATTAATGTCAGGATGATCAATGAACTCAATAGGTTCATCACTAAATTCCATGCCTACGAGAAAACCATCTTCAACAACATATGTAATCACACCTAATGGAGATTTATATTGTCCTTTCATTGATTGTCCTCCTCTTTTTGATCTTCGTGATGTTTTGATTCATACATACGGTGATCAATAAATCTTAAAAACTGGTCAATGCTTTTAAATTCACTCGAGTATAAACCATAACCATAACTGCATGATAGTTCATAGCCTTTATCTGAATTTTCATTATAGACTGCTAATGATAACTGAATATCTTGGATTAATGATCTCAAACGTTCAATATCATGATCTTCAGTAATTATGATAAATTCATCACCACCGAGACGTGCAATGAACTCAGATGACTTAATCAAACCTTTGATTCGAGATACAATTTCAATGATAGCTTGATCCCCTTCAGCATGTCCAAATTGATCATTAATAACTTTTAAATGGTCAATATCAAAGAAGATACCACCAAAAGGATCGATATTTTTTTGTTTAAGTCGTTTATCCATGAAATAATCAAAAGATCTTCTTGTCCAAGCACCTGTCATAATATCTAAATGAACTAAACGTTCTTGAAGATAAATATAGACAATGACGAGCGCAAATCCTGCTGAGCTCCAAGCCAATAAAAGACCATAAAAAAGTGTTTGAAATAATGCACCTACAAGGGGAATAATGTTAAATACAATTAATAAAACGAGTTCATTTAAGATCAGTTTATGTCGGTAATAAATGATATGAACAATGGAAACGATGAAATAAATATAAGTGATACCGATAGATAAATTAAAAAGCATACCTCTCTCATACACACCTAAAGAACTAATCTTAAAATAAATACCAAAAAAAGGCGATAAAAGACTTAACACTGCATTGATCACCACTGGCAGAAAA
>MIDA01000043.1 GCA_001830045.1 Tenericutes bacterium RIFOXYA12_FULL_35_10
ACTTCTTCAGTTGTCGATGAATCAAAATTTATTTGTTTCAATAATTCAGCATACTTATAATCAACCAAATCGCGATCAGAACCATATGTATGAACATAATACCATTCAAAAGTATAGAAATTATTTTGATAACCACATCCGTAACTTCCAGTACTTCCATAACCCATCATTGATCCACCCATCATACCATAATTATATCTGGTATCTGTATAACTTAAATCATCAATAATTGATAGTTTGATCTGATCTACAATTACTACAACTTCTTCGATCGTTTTGGTATCAATATCGCTGTTTTTAAGTTCATCAGCAAAAGTATCATCTAACTTCGACTGATCCTCATCAGATACATGCATATAAATTCTTTCATACACATTGTCATTATAGATTTGGTTATCGAAGTTCATCATACCACTTCGATTGTAAGAGATTGAAGATACATCACTATTTGATTCATTTGTTGCTGCATTCACAACATTTATGAACAACATTCCTATTGTGATAAACCCTGCAACCAAAGTTAACCCTAAAAATACATTTTTCATTTATTTATTCTCCTTTAATTTATCAATCATTTTTTCATACTCTTCAATAGAAATATCACCTTTAGCTAGTCTCTTCTTAAGGGTTTCAATTGCATTCGAATTTCTACATTCTTCTCTATATCCAAATCCATTAAATATAAAATAGAGAGCTGCAAACCAAAAGATTCCCATACCAATCATCCCAAATGGCATACCCCATCCTCCAATCATATGACCATAATATGGATACCCACCATTTTGAAATAGCGATGGTGCAAAATACCATAATCCTAACCCCAACAATATAAATACACTAAACAGTACAACTAAAATAATTCCAATATTTTTTTTCATATTCTTTCACCTCGCTTTTATCATACAATACAAATGTGAATAGAAAATGAATGAAAACAGATTGAAATATAAAAAAAGTGTTATAATATATTCAAGACCCCTCCCGTGGTGGGGCAAGGAGGAATAAACATGAATGAACATGTTAATCACAATTCAAAACACGTCAACCAAGCAAAGATTAAGCAGTTGCTGAAGACAGGTAGAGGGCAAATTGAAGGGATTATTAAAATGTATGATGAAGATCGATATTGTGTTGACATATCAAAACAAATATTATCTGTCATTGCTATGCTACAAAATGCAAATGCACTCATAATAAATGATCATATTAACACTTGTGTTGCGGAGGCTATATTAGAACAAAAAGGTAAAGAAAAAATTGATGAAATCACTGATATTCTAGTGAAATACTTACGTTGAGGTGTATCATGAATAAAAAAACGCTTATAATTTTGAGTATTTTTGTTCTTTTTTTAACAACAATTGTGTTTATTGGTATAAACAATTCAAAAGACACTAGTCTCTTCGAAAGACATAATTTATCCAATAAATCAGTTGAAGAAATAGTGAGTTATCTTGAACAAAGATTAGATGAGGATGATAAATTCTTTGCAGGGATATATGGTGACAAACTTGTTCTTGGTGATGACAAAGAGCAGATTGAACTAGCACTGCCTAATGGATTGTTCTATTTGTCCATAGCACCTTATATCAATCAGACGCATCCTTGCACAAACCACAATTTAGTCACTTGTCGAGGTGAACTTAAAAATCAAGTATTTCAAATCGAAATCATCGATTTAGAGACCAATACAGTAATTTCTAAAAGAGACATTTCATCAAGTGCTAATGGTTTTGCAGGAATATGGTTACCTGCTAACAAAAACTTAAGTATAAAAGTCACATATAATTCTTTATCTACGACAACTGACATATCGACTTATAGCACGTCTAACACATGCTTAACCAAAATGAAACTAGTCTAATGGAGGCTAAATATATGAAAAAAAATCAATCTAAAAAAACTAAAGAGGATATATCTCCCCTTCAGGAACATGATCATTCACATCATGATCATTCACATCATGATCATTCACAACACGATCATTCACAACATGATCATTCACAACACGATCATTCACAACACGATCATATGAACTTGACTCAAAAAGAAAAACTTCATAGTCATAACAAAGATCAACATGATAAATCACATCATCAATCAGGAAATCACGATCATACTCATCATGATCACCATCAAATGATGGTTCATGATTTCAAGAAAAGGTTTTTTATTTCCTTAGTTTTATTAGGTCCCATTTTATCACTTTCACCGATGATACAAGATTTTTTAGGGATTAATCTAAGATTTAATGGTGATTCTATCATATTACTCTTTTTAAGTACTATTTTATTCATCTATGGTGGTAAACCTTTCTTCAAGGGGACTGTCGACGAACTAAAACAAAAAGCACCAGCCATGATGTCATTGATCGGATTAGCAATCATCGTTGCTTATACATATAGTGCATATACAGTTATTTTTAGTACTGGAAAAGACTTCTTTTGGGAATTATCCACACTCATATCCATTATGTTACTTGGTCACTGGATTGAAATGAAGTCAGTCCTTGGTGCTTCAAAAGCTTTGGAAGAATTGTTGAAACTTATGCCTGATACAGCTCACAAAATTGATGAGACGGGTAATATTATTGATATCCCAATAACCGATGTGAAAGTTGGTATGAAATTACTCGTTAGACCTGGTGAAAAAATCCCAATTGATGGTGTTATCATTGATGGTAAGTCTTCAATTAATGAATCCATGTTAACAGGAGAATCAATGCCCGTTGATAAGGCAAAAGGCGATGAACTCATTGGGGGTTCAATCAATGCTGAAGGTTCGTTAAAATATGAAGTATCACGCATTGGTGACGATACTTTCTTGTCACAAGTCATTAAATTAGTTCGTGATGCTCAAGCAACACGATCTAAAACACAAAGACTCGCAGATATTGCATCTAAATATTTGTTCTATATTGCTCTTATAGGTGGCATATCAACATTTATTGTGTGGATATCTTTAGGAAAAGATGTAGGTTTTGCTATGGAGCGTGCTGTCACAGTAGTTATCATCGCATGTCCTCATGCTTTGGGGTTAGCTACACCACTTGTTACTGCAGTGTCATCAAGTATTGGTGCTAAACATGGTTTACTCATCCGAAACCGAGCAAACTTCGAGCAAGCAAGGAAGATTGACACGATTGTCTTTGATAAAACTGGAACATTAACTAAGGGTGAATTTGGTGTATCTGCTATTGTTGGTAATCAAATATTAGACAATGAGTTGCTGTCTTTAGCGTTTGCGATTGAGAATGAATCAGAACATCCAATAGCCTTAGGTATTGTAAAAGAAGCAAAATCTCGTGGTCTGGATCTTATAAAGGCTAATGATATAAAAGCTATTCCAGGTAAAGGATTAAGTGGTTTAATCGATGGATCAACCATTGAAATTACTAGTCCAGGATATTTAAATGAACTTAACATTAAATATGATGAAAAAGCATACACAAAATTAGCTGGCGAGGGCAACACGGTTGTCTTTATACTTAAAAATAAACTGCTTAAAGGTTATATTGCATTGAGTGATATCATTCGTGAAACCTCTAAAGAGGCTATTGAAGCTCTTTCAAAAATGGGTATTGAATCAATCATGCTCACAGGTGATAACCAAAAAGTAGCTCAAAAAGTTGCAGATCAAGTAGGTATTACCCATGTCATTGCTGAAGTCTTACCAGAACAGAAATCTGATAAAATAGAATCGCTTACAAAAGCAAACAGGTTAGTTGCGATGACAGGTGATGGTATCAATGATGCCCCAGCACTAGCTAAAGCAAATTTAGGTATTGCGATTGGTGCTGGCACTGACGTAGCAATAGAAACTGCCGATGTTATCCTCGTTAGAAGCAATCCAATGGATGTTGTCAACATTATCAAGCTTTCTAAATCAACTTATAAAAAAATGATTCAAAATTTAATCTGGGCAACGGGTTATAATGTGATTGCAATTCCACTTGCAGCAGGCGTATTAAATTCAATAGGGATCTTATTAAGTCCAGCTATCGGTGCTGTTCTGATGTCATTAAGTACTGTAATTGTAGCAATTAACGCGAGATTACTCAAAATTTAAGCGTAATGAATACTCAAAAAGCGAGTTCATCAATAGATGGGCTTGCTTTTTTGTCGAAAAAAAAACTAATGAATATGTCTACCCATTAATTTTGTTTATGTCGTTATAGTTAATTAACTCCTAAAATCATAATGCTATTTAGTATTTTACTGCTCTACTCTAATATCCATTTGATAAGGAAGTGATTTCAGTTTGGTTCTACTGATAATTAAATAGAGAATTCCTAAAGCTACGAAGACGACAGACATCAAGATATTGATTGGTAATCCCATAAACATCAAGGCATCTCCATATGCTCCATTGACACGCATCGGTTCAATAATCAAACCACGACCAATACCATACCAAATCAAATACAATCCTAAGTTTTCCCCAACTTTTAACTTTCGACTTTTTTTTGCAACGATTAGTGTAATTAATAATGCTAAATTCCATAATCCTTCATATAAAAATGTTGGATGGTGAACTACATCACCTAATGTCATCTGTTCTTTAATAAAATTAGGTAAAATGTTCAAAATAAACTGAGACTCTATCGCAGGTCCATATGCCTCATGATTCATAAAATTGCCGAAACGTCCAATAATCTGACCAATTAAAAACCCCATCACTAGTATATCAAGTATTGGTAATAGTTTAATTTTTTTGATTTTACAAAATACGGGGACAAAAATCAATGTTGTAATGATTGCTCCATGTATAGCTAAACCACCCTTTGATATGTTAATCACATCTAAAAAGTTATTATAGTGTGGTAGTGGATCAAAAATAACATAATAAAGCCTTGCTCCTAATATCGCAAGAGGTAGACCAATAAGAATACCATCATAAATTAAATCTTTAGAATAACCAATATCTTTCATTTCTAAGCTACTGTGATAAGCAGCTAAAATAACACCCGTTAGGATGAAAACAGCATACCAGTAGATTTTTACTACGCCAAAATCAATAAATGTTTTTGAATATGGAACACCTGTTTGACTACCAATTGCAAAAATCAAAACTATGATAAATACATGGAACATTACCATATAACGATGCGTTGATAAGTGATTATGATGTGTGTGCATGTGTATATTCCTTTATTTCATTGTTTTTTGTAAAAATCGGGTTTTTCTTAAGTCTCAGCGAGTTATAAATGACATTTAGTGAACTAATAGACATTGCTGCTGCACCAATCATTGGATGTAATAATCCCAGCATAGCAAAAGGTATTGCAATGGCATTATAAAACCATGCCCAGAAATAATTTTCCTTAATTTTTTTGAAGATAGCTTTAGATAATTGAATCGAAGTTAATATTGTTCTCAAATCACCTGATACTAAGGTAACATCTGCAGCTTCTTTTGCAATGTCAGTACCCGTTCCAATAGCCATCCCTACATTAGCTTGTTTAAGTGCTGGCGCATCGTTTATGCCATCACCTACCATAGCAACAAGTCCAAACTCTTTTTGAAGTTTAATGATTTCATTAACCTTACCTTCTGGTAATACATCTGAAATTACTTGAGATATCCCAGCTTTTTTTGCAATAGCTTGTGCAGTTCTAAAGTTATCTCCGGTAATCATCGCCGTAGTAATACCCAATTTTTCGATTGATTGAATCACTTGTTTAGCTTCTGGTTTTAGATCATCCGCTACTGCTATTATTCCTAAAATGTTATGTTCATCAGCAAGCATCATCACAGTCTTTGCTTCATTTTCAAGTTGCTGCATGATAGATTCCAAACCACTATAAGAATGCCCAAGAGATTGCATCAGTTTTCGATTACCAAAATAATACATTGTTTTATCAATTTTTCCTTGAATACCCATACCCGATAATGCAACAAAATCTTTTGCATGATCTAATCGAACATTGTTCATTTTTGCATCTTCAATGATTGCTATAGCAAGTGGGTGTTCAGAGTTAATTTCTAGAGATCCAGCAATAAACATCATTTTTTGTTGATCAATGTTGATTGCATGTTTATCAGTAATTACAGGTTTACCATATGTCAAAGTCCCAGTCTTATCGAAGGCAATCGCCTTAATATCTTTTAATGTTTGAACTGATTCTCCATTGCGTATTAAAATACCTTTTTCAGCACCAACACCACTTCCTACCATCAATGCTGTAGGAGTTCCTAAACCAAGTGCGCATGGACATGCAATAACTAAAACAGCTGTTGCTGTGATAAATGCAAGTGTCAATGGAGTTTGATCTGTATTAATCCATGGCAAATAAACCTCCATACTTTCTAAGATACTTAAATGAAAGTTAGAAAATATTAGAAATGAGGTAAACGTAAGAAGTGTTAATACCATGATTGCTGGAACAAAATACGATGTTATACGATCAGCAAATTCTTGAATAGGGACTTTAGACCCTTGACAAGATTCAACCATTTCGATAACTTGCGATAAAAAAGTATCCTTACCAATTTTAGTAACTTCAACTTTAAGCAGTCCTTCTTTATTGATGGTTGCACCAGTAACTAAATCGCCAACACCTTTTTTTACAGGCATAGATTCACCGGTTGCAAGCGATTCATCAATCATGCTTCTTCCTTCAATAATCTTTCCATCAGTCGGGATTTTTTCACCCGGTTTAATAATCATGATATCTTTAATGCTTAATTCGTTTGTTGCAACATCAATTTCATGACCATCAACTAAAATTCTGGCTGTTTTTGAACCCAATTCCATAAGTTTCTTAATGGCATGAGAAGCTTTCCCCTTAGCTTTTGTTTCCAGATACTTACCAATTAAATGAAATGTCATGATTGTGGTTGCCATTTCGATAAATGTTGTGATTGGGAAAAACAATCCCATTAATCCAATTAAGTATGGTGGAATCGATCCCAATGATACAAGAACATCCATGTTAGGCTTTAGTGATTTCAACGAATAGAAACTCCCCCTATGCACATGTCTCCCAACTATAAATACAACTGGAAAACCTAAAATTGCTACAATCCATGTATAGAGGGGGATACGAACTACAAACATCTCTATAATCATGATTGACATCATGATTATAGTAAAAAATGCACTTATTTGAACTTTTTTTCTTGCCTGATTCATTTTGATTGTTTCTGGATCAAGGTTATTATCGGTTTTTTCCTCAATACTAAGACTATAACCAATTTGATTGATACGATGCTTGATATCACTAAATCTAACGATTGTTTCATCATATCGGAATGATACTTTTTCAGTAGCAAGATTGACACTGACATCCATAATACCGTCAATTTTCATAAGCTCGACTTCGATATGATTAACACATGTTGAACAGGTCATACCATCTACTCTTGCAGTTATTGATCTAAATTGCTCATTAATTGAAACCAGTTCATAGCCAATGTCTTTTACATTTTTAATTGCTTCGTCAGGATTAAAAAATTGATTATCGTATTGAATCATTGCAGTTTCAGTAGCTAAATTTACTGAAACATCAATTAAACCTTTTACCCTTTTCAATGCTTTTTCAACATGATTCACACAAGATGCGCATGTCATCCCATTGACTTTATACTTAATGGTGTTTGCCACGTTGTTATTCCTCATTCAGTGTTGTAAGATACTCAACTTGATAACCGGTTTGAACGATAGCATTTAAATATAGATTTTCATCTGGATTTTCCTCTTCTGTTAGCACTTTTGCAATATGTGTAGAAAAATCAATATCTACGTCAATTGCCCCAATAGATTTTAATGCACTTGTAATGCGATTAATGCACCCAATGCAATTAATGTCTCCAATTCTATAAATAAGTGTTGCCATATATATACTCCTCCTTATTTACCCCTCCCGTGGTGGGGTGTCATATATAATATATCAAAATTTTTTGCCTGTGTCAATCCATATCAGCTAAATAATAAATATGCCTAATACCATCTTTGTTCTCAACATAAGCAGCAATATATGTGTCTTTGGAAATAATGAGATCATTAACCGTTGTTACAAATCCATTATCGTTCAATGTTTTTGGATAGTTTTTATCTGAACTTTTTGTATCCATACCATAGCGATATGATCTACTTATAAAATCTGTACAATAAAATTTATTTTTAGTATCGGTAATAAAGAGGAAATTATATAAGGAGCGATTAGATAAATGTGAATTTGCATATTCAACAGAATCACTAATTTGTTCATTAGTGATATTTTTGACTCTTAAAATTATAAACTTTTCTCTATAATATGAACCATAATATGGATAGCTAGAATCGTTTTCGGCTCTAAAATCTGGTAACATCCAGTAATTAGTTGATGACTGTCTTACCCCCACAGAATAGTCGTGGGTACCATCTGAAGGATCTAAAATGATGTCGATAATAGATTCGTCATCTTGTGGAAATCCCACTGCTTCGATGAACTGATTTGATCCGTTGTTCAGTGCGGCATGTCCTCCTACAAAAAAACTCATCAGTTGATGAAAACCGAATATGTTAGGAAATGGTGATTCTTGAGTAACAAACATGTCACCTTTCTGACCGATGAAGGGGTCATTTTTGGATGTGTAGAATAGACTTCTATCATCATTCAATTCGTAATCATACATTCTATCTACCGGGTGATACATCCTTTGCTCTTCTATACCATTAGAAAATGCTATAGTAACTGTTTCACCCTCGTAACTTCTACCAACAAAATCTTTAATTAATTGGTTGACTCTTATATTTTGATTTAGCCCAAAAAGGAACACTGAACTCACGATGATTAGCAACAATATGGTGACTCTTTTCAATTTTGTTTTCTTTTTCACTATAATCACCTCATTTGTATTGTATAAAACGAATGTGAATATATTATGAATAAGAGAAAAAAGAATTGGTTTTTAAAACAAAACTAGAAAGAAGGTAAAACTAAATCGTATTATATTGTTTCTCATTTCATCCGCCCTTAAGTATAATTATAAATATGATACAATGGTAATACTTAAGAAAGATATGGGGATAATGAAATGGACTCTATACAAATTTTCAATTTTTATTATTTCTTTTATATTGTTTTAGGTATATTTATCACCTGGATAATAATAAAGATTGTAGACCAAAAATCGAATGAATTAAAGCGTAAGTTCATTCTATCTTTAATCATTATTAATTTTTTAATCCACTTTCTGAAAATTTTTGTGTACCCCTATACTTTGGTTGAACAAGTATGGACAAAAGTTACTTTTGAAAATATCTCAGCAAGCACAATACTGCTATTTCCTTTTTTTTACATAACAAATAATAAAACAATTAAAGATTACATGATTATTATTGGCTTATTCGCTGGAATCATACCTTTTTTATATCCAGCTGATGCAATTTCAACTGTTTTCAATGGAACTATCAACATCGGAACAAGACCCGCCTTTATGTTAGAAAATATCAGGTTTTATGTTGCTCATTACTTCATGTTTCTGGTATCATTCTTATTATTACGATATCGTATTCACACAGTATCCTTCAAAAGAGCTCATAAGATCTCACTTATCTTCGTATGCATTCTAATCTTAGTTTTTATCAATGAGTTGTTAGTTACCTTATTAGGAGGAAGTCCTGTTGAACACTTTCTTGACCCAAGTAAGAGAAACCCCTCATTTATTTTTGGTGTTAAAGATGGTTTTGATGGTTTAGGAAAACTGTTTGGTATACTTGTTCCAAAGTTTATGGAAACAAATCATCCACTTTATGGATTTACATATTTTATTCCCGTATTGTGGTTGATCATACCAATCTTTGTTTATGGAAACTTGATTGTTATCCTCTTTTATCTGATTGTTGATTATAAAAATATTTCAGATTATTTGCATCAGATTAAAAAACAAGCAAATAAGACACAGACTTAATTTCTATTTACTATATATTACTGAAATTTCATTGGTATTCAATCTCTGCTCACAGACACTCGTTTTTTTCAGCGAGCTTCTTATCGATAATACGTCGTGCTCTCTCGTCCTTTAAAAAAAACTGACGAGTGGTGAAGAGTGTTGTTAGCATAGTCGATTTACATCTTAACAAAAGCAACAACTTATCATTCAAAAAACCAATGACAATTGAAACTATAAATATGATATAATGGCATTGCCAAACAATGTAAAAAGGAACTATAAAAGCGAGTATTTTATCCTTGAATTGTTTGGCGACGTTCCTGGGGATAAAGTACTCGCTTTTGTAGTCTAGGAACGTTCTATGTCCAATTCAATACACTGCCCAACCTGTGGGCAATCTTCCATCAAACATGGAAGAACTAAAACGGGTGTTCAGAGATATTTTTGTACTTCATGTAAGAAGACATTTATAGCAGATCAAACCCCGATTAAAAATTTCAAACAAAGTGAAACATTGATTAAGCGATTCATTGGTTACATGATCGATGATGTCACCTTAGATGTCGCAGCGCGCAATCTTTCCATTGATCATAAGACCGCACTCTACTATCGTTATGTGATCTTTCACGCGCTCTCCGACTATCAAGATGAAGTCATCCTTGATGGCAGCATCATGATCGATGAGACATTCTTGAGCATCAGGGAGAAAAAGCACAAGATTCAGCGGCCTGATGGACAGGATATTCGTGGGTTATCCTTCAATCAGCTCTGCGTGATCACCGTCATAAATTTGAGAGGTCTGTGCATCGCAAAGGTATCGTCGAGAGGTATGGCACAACCTGAAGACTTCATTCGTCTTTTCAATGAGAACCTAGGAACTATCAAACGATTCCTACATGATGGGAATCCAAAGCAGATCCAATTTATGAAGCAATACGATGTCGAGAGGGTCAACGCTCGAAAGAGTGAGGATGCAGAAATATCGACACTGATCGTGGACTCATTACATAGCAACCTGAAAAGATTTCTTTTCAAACATGCGGGATTAAGACTTAAATATCTTCAGCACTATCTCAATTTTTTCGTCTACAGGCACAATCAACTCGTTCTGGCAGATACCAAGAATAAGAGAGAACAGCTGGCAGCAAAGAATAAAATGATTAACGATCTGTATAACCGATTGAGAATAAAATGCAAGTCTATAAGCTATCAAAATTATTTAAAAGATGAAGGAATTACTGACATTTTGGAGAAGCATCGGTGAATTCACCAACACTCTTCACCACTCGTCAGAAAAAAAATTCTTTCTGGGATATGTATCTTGAACTCCTGTGTCACCTTTAATCTTGAACACCTTGATCCAACACGCTAGTATCGTTTGATCCGGTAAGCCTAGATCGAGTGCGATGCTGCGAAGCGATTCCTTTTCCGCTTGAACTCTTGATATCGCGAGAAGTTTTTTATCCCTATAATATACGAGCTCTAAGCTCAAAAAAGACTGCATCCTTCCTTCAAACTTTCTTTTCTATATGCCTATAAAAAAGAAAAGCTAAGAGTCATCTCTCTTAGCTCGTAGTAAATATAAGGAAGGCGTAGACTTTATAAATACTCAAAGGTATACAAGTTTTTACGAACTCGAGGTTCACATAATTTAACCACGCCTTCACCCTTATTTTACTACCAATTACTAAAATATAAAAGACTCAGAGATTTCACCTAGTCTCGCTATACGAAAAAAGACTCTTTCGTTTAAGATCAGGTATCATTATTATACCTTCTCTCCAACTTTTTGGAGTCAATTCATCTAAAAATGGTGCCGAAAATAGGACTCGAACCTACGACCTGCTGATTACGAGACAGCTGCTCTACCACCTGAGCTATTTCGGCATAAAATACTTCTTCTTCACTTTAGGGTGCGCATAAATACTTAACGCTTCTTTATACGTTTCAATAACGACACTACCCTTGCATGAAAACTCACCATCAGCATTCCAATCTACATTTGAACTCGTTTCAATTTCAAAACGGTTACTCGCAATATGCAGATCTTCTTGTAGCTTCTTACCACCTCTAATAAACGATGATAAAAGTCTAAAACGCCAAAATGATTTCACACGCTTAAAAAATCTTAACTCAAATAGACCATCATTTAATCTGGATTGTGAAAAATTAACCAAACGCATACCACCGACTCTATTTGAACTTAAACCCAAAATCATTGCACATTCCATGGATACCGTCTTCCCATCATACTTAACTCTAACAGGGTAGCGGTATTCATTGGATAAATCTTTAACAGCAGCAATCATATACGCCAAATAGCCGTATTTCTTAATATGTCTTCTTGAAATATCATAGCTTATTCTTGTTAAAAGTCCACTTGCTGCCGTATAAAAGAAATACTGATCATTGATCTGATTGACATCGATCAATACAGGAACTTCATTCATATAAATCTTTAAACTTCTTTTAATGTTTTTATTCACACCTAAAATAGCTGCTGTATCATTAGCAGTGCCACTGGGTAATAAACCTATAGCAGGTTTAATGGGTGATTTCATCACGCCATTCAACACTTCATTGGCGGTTCCATCGCCACCTGCGACCAAAAAAACATCATAATGTTTTGCTTCTGCAAAAGCAACTCTCTCTAAATCTTTTGCTGCTTTTGATTCATACACCGTGAGGGAATGATGTGATTGATTAAAGATCTTTTTGATGAGAGGTAGATTGATTTTAAAATTAGATCTTCCACTCACCGGATTATACATAAGTAAATATTTCATTTAACTTCAAACCCCTGAACGTATTTTAACACACATTTTTAACAAATAAAAGATTGCAGAGTATAAAAAATGGCGCCTTAGCGCCATCTTTATCTCATCAACTTATAAAACCATGAAGTTGTGTTCAAAGAAATACTCAATCAATTTCTTACGTGTCACAATTCCAATAAACTTATCGTTCTGATCTAATACAGGAACGAAGTTTTCATTTTTAGCTTTCGATAATAAAAGTGGCATGGTTGCATTCACACTAATCGATTCATAATCACGGTGACGCTTGATGTCAGTGACATGAAGTTTGACCATTTCAGTTTCATTCAAACAATTAATGTTTGTTAAAACGAAATGGAGAATATCCCCTTCAGTCAATGTACCAATATAATTATTTTCGCGATCGACCACAGGGATGGATGTGAAACGGTGTTCAGTCATGCGATCAAGCGCTGCTTTTAACGTTTCGTCACTATAGAGTAAGATGACTTCATAAGATGGCTTTAAAAAGGATAGTACGTTCATAAGTTCACTTCCATTCTTCTAAATTTCTATATCTCTATTATACATGAAAAAGTATAAAAGTGTTTTTCAATCATTCAAGTTAACAATGCTTGACAGCCTAATAAGTTAATATGCTTATGCAATCTTAATTTTTTCTTTTGGTTTTATGGGTTGTTTTTGGATGAGAGCTAAAACTCTATAGATCACATATAACCCAAAAAGAATGACATAAAATAAGAATCTTTCGTTGTTGATAAGGAGTAAATGTGTAGCAACTAATCCATAAAAAAGATAAGAAAGTTTATGCAATTTCTTCCAATCTTTTCCCTTCATTTTCTTTCTGATGATCATGATCGATGTGATAGCTAATGGCAACATCACAACAACGGATGCAATACCGATATAAAAATAAATGGGTGCTCTCCAAAAGAATGTAAAATCAAATGCAAAAATGAGATACTTTAAACCATGACTCAAACTAAAAATAGATCCCATCACTGCAAGTTCGGCACGATTACCCATCAATTTTTTACGAATCGTTCCTTGTGATAGCGTGCTTGCAAACATAACAAGGATAAAAAAGGATAAACCTACGTAACCCATGTTGACGATATTGGTTTCTTGCGTAAACAAAATAGCTGCAATAACAATACAAATCCCATAAAGATATAGATTAAACTTTCTAATCCACTTTGAAAAAAGGATGACAAAAATAAACCACACAAAAACAAGCCCCATAATCAGTGTCATATGATTTACCTCAATCTACTGGATAGGAGTTAGAGTATCCGCCTTCTGATACACCCGCAATTAAATCAATTTTTGTTGCATACGTTTCAGTAGATGCACCTGTAATTAGATCAGCTGTATCTTTCATGGGTTCTCTCACTATTCCAATACCTAATAAAATAACAAAAAGAAGTCCTAAAATAAGGTTTTTCATCAAAATCCCTTCTTTCGTTTCTAGTTATATCTATCATAATCCTAAATTCCCTTTTTGTTATCTTCTCTTATGTAAAAAAAGTATTAGTTTTACATAGAGTAAATAAAAAAAGCATCAAGTCAAATGACTTAATGCCTTAAATGATTGAATGACTAATCTTAGAAACGACCGTAAATCACTTGGTCAAGTGTTAAAATACCTGCAGCAACCAAAGCCTTTTGGTAAGATTCTGATTCTCTTGACATTCTCACGCTTGCGCCTGCGATTAAATCAAATGAATCTTGAACTGTGACGGTTGCACCTGCTTCAACATCAATACCAAATTGGTTTTGATCATTGATGGATGGCACATAACGTTCATTTGTCCAATCAACAAGTGATAATACTTCTAATGCGCTCTTACCAATGAGATATTCACTAATACCTTCATAGTTTCCTGCCCAACCGCCTAAACCAAAGAATCCATAATCGGTATCCATCGTTTGTGGTTTACCATCAACAAAGGTAACACCTAACTTTTCAAGCATTAATTGAATCGTTGAGCTATTTGAAACACCTTGTAAAACACCTGTATCTTTAACAACGTGTGAGTAACCTGTGATATTAAAGAATGTTTTTTCAGCTAAATCATCCCATGATGTTGGACTTAAAAGTGCACCACCAGCTACTCTCTTTGTTGGAACAATCAAACCACTACCAATGGTAAATTCTGCAACTGTTCTTGTGTAATCAAAATCTTGATCAAGTTTGATTTCAAATTGATAACGTGTAATGGGATCAACTAATAAGACTGCAACTGTACCTTCGCTATCAACACCAACCGCATAAAAACTCATCATGGCAGCGGTACTTACTGTAAACATTGAACTACCCGCAACATAAGATGCACCTGGTGTGGCAGCAACTGGTGTCACACTATAATCAATGGCTACGTTTGCTGTTGTATCTAAACGTGAAATCCAAACATCACCTTTTTTCATCTTAAAATCAATCGATGCATCTTCAATCACACCTTCTTGATTTAAAGTGAGTGTTGTTTCAATATATTCTGTCGCTTCTTCAAAAGAAACCCCTGATGTCTCACCCTTCCATGAGTACCCTGTATAAACACCGCTATAGTCAACTGCTTCTTCTTTTGGACCACATGCGATTAAAACAAATGCAAACACTAAAACTAAACCAGCAAAAAAGATTTTCTTCATGTCATTTCCTCCTACAATAAGATTTTACAGGTGGATTATATCACTATGAAAAAACATTGTCCAATAAAGTTATAAGTAGATTGCACTTATTTAAAAAGATTCTTCTTATAGCTTAAAAACCCTATAAATAAGCCATTTATCCATAAAAATTACAAAAAAAGAACCACTTTCGTGATTCTTCTTAGATCTACATATGAATCGGTTTATCCACTGCACCATGTGCAGCTTCCATAATGATTTCTGATAAGGTTGGATGTGGGTGAATGGTATGCGCAATTTCATGTGCGGTACCTTCTAATGTCATCGTCACACCAAGTTCTGCAATCAAATCAGATGCGCCATATGATAAAATGTGAGCTCCTAATATTTCTTGGTACTTTTCAGATACGATGAGTTTAACAAATCCATCTTTTTCATTATCAGCTAACGCTTTACCACTTGCGAGTAGTGGGAACGTTGAAACCTTATAAGCTAAACCTTTTTCTTTCACTTCTTTTTCAGTTAAACCAACAGATGCTACCTCGGGTGAACCGTAAACTGCATTGGGTACACGGTCATAACGCATATGCGCATCTTTTTTACCCATGATGTATTCAGCAGCAACCAATCCCTCAGCGGATGCGACATGCGCTAACATGTATTTACCGTTTAGGTCACCTATGGCATAAACACCTTTAACACTTGTTTCAAGATGTTCATCTGTAGAAACAGCTGCACGGTCCATCTTAAGTCCTAAAACTTCTAACCCTTGAGAATTAGGTCTCATTCCAACAGAAACTAAAATGGTATCTGCAGTGATTTTATGATCTTTACCTTCAAATGAATACGTCACTTCATGATCATTGACTGCTTTGACTTCAGCATTAACAAAAATGTTAATACCTTCACGTTTTAAAATCTTTTGGTACTGATTTCTGATATCATCGTCCATCATGGGTAAGATACCATCTAATTTTTCAATGATGGTTACTTCACTACCAAGTGATGAGAAGATGGTTGCAAATTCAACACCAATGACACCACCACCAATGATGACTAATTTCTTAGGTGCATCTTTGATTTGGAGTAATTCTCTTGATGTAACAGCAACTTTCTTTTCATAAGCTTCTTTTAATCCAGGAATTGGTGGAACAATCGGAGATGCTCCGGTTGCTAAAATGAGATTCTTTGTTTCAATGGTTTCTCCATTAACTTCAATCTTTGTTGGCGAAATAACTTTCCCCAACCCTGAAATCACTTCAACACCATTTTTCTTTAATAAGCCACCCACACCCATCGTTAACTTTTTAACAACTAAGTCTTTACGCTTGAGCATTTGTGTCCAATCAAATGAAACATCGCCACCTAAAATAACACCGTATTCGGATGCATGCTTAATCGTCTTATAGACTTTCGCATTTTTTAATAAGGTCTTGGTTGGGATGCACCCATGATTCAGGCAAATACCACCCACGACTTCTTTTTCAATCAAAGCAACCTTCGCGCCTAGTTGCGCCGCCTTTATGGCTGCGACATAACCCCCGGGTCCGCCTCCTAAAACAACAATATCAAATGTCTTCAACGAAATCACCTCAACTTAATAGTAACATCATTGGGTCATTTAATAAAGACTTAATGACATTTAAAAATCTTCCTGCCTCAGCACCATCGATCACTCTGTGGTCTACCGCGAGTGATAGCGGTAATACATAACTTACTTTGATTTCTCCATTTACAACAACAGCTTTTTGGCTAATCTTACCTACACCAAGAATTCCGACTTCTGGATGAGGGATAATGGGTGTACCGAATGCGACATCAGCTGCACCAAAGTTTGTAATAGAGAACGTTGCATTTTGAAGTTGTGATAATTGGACTGTACGTGCAATCGTTTGATCAGCAACTTCTCTTAATTCTTTCGCTAATTCTAAGATACTCTTCTTATCAGCATCTTTAATGTTAGGAACAATAAGCCCATCTTTTGTATCTACTGCCATACCAATGTTATAGAATTTCTTTAAGATCATACGATCATTTTCATGATCGAATGAAGCGTTAAATGTTGGGAACTGCTTTAACGCTAGGACAACTGCTTTAATAATAAATGCCATATACGTTAACTTAATGTTTTGTGCAGCTGCTTGTTCTTTGACTTTGTTTCTTAAATCGACGAGTTTATCAACGATAATCTCGTCCATAAGAACCGTATGAGGAATGACTTGTTTCGATAAGGTCATGCTTCTAACAATCGCTTTTCTTAACTTCGTGATTTCAACAATTTCAACATCACCTTGTGTGCTGATGTTAACCTTAGGTACTGTCATTTGAACAGGTGCAGCTTGTTTAGATCCACCTTGCTTGTTATCAAATGCTTTTTGAATGTCTTCTTTTAAGACACGACCAAATTCGCCAGTGCCCTTGATTTGATTGATGTCTAAACCTAAATCTTTAGCCATCTTTCTAGCAACTGGAGTAGCTAATGCTTTTTCATCAGATTTAGCATCTTTAGCACTCTGATTTTCACTCGATGAAGCCATCACTTCTTCTGATACTTCGATTTGTCCAATAACACCAGGTGCTGCTTTTCCTTCTGATACAGGTTCTTTTTTATCTTCTTTTTTAACTTCTTCTGTTTTGGGTGATTCACCACCGGTACCATCATTAATGACAACTAAAACATCACCAACGTGAATGGTGTCACCTTCTTTAGAACCGAGTGATTCAATAATGCCATCAACTGGAGATGGAAGTTCAGCATTGACCTTATCTGTTTCAACAACAACTAAAGTTTCGCCTTCTTTAACTTTATCCCCTACTTTAAAATGCCATTTTAAAATCTTACCTTCGTGAATACCTTCACCGATATCGGCAAACTTAAATGCATACATAATGTTTCCTCCTTAGAACTTCGCTACTTTTTTAATTTCAGCAGCGATTCTTTCTGGTTGAACAAAGTGATAGTTTTCACCCTTAGCAAGAGGAACTGTAATATCAAAACCTGTGACTCTTGCTGGTGCAGCTTCTAAATGAAGGAATGCTTTTTCATTCACTAATGAAATAAGTTCAGCACCTGGACCATAGGTTTTAACAGCTTCTTGAACGACAACAAAACGTCCAGTTTTTTTCACTGAATTGATAATGGTTTCTTCATCGATTGGACTGATGGATCTAAGATCGATCAGTTCAACGTTGATGTTATCATTTTCTAATAACTTCATTGCTTTTTCAACTTCACGTACAATAGCACCCCATGCAACAACCGTCACATCTGTACCTTCTTTAACAACTTTCGCTTTTCCAATTGGAATACGGTAAAGTTCATTGGGGACTTCTTGTTTACCTGAACGATAAATACGCTTAGGTTCCATGAAAATCACGGGATCCGGATCTTCAATCGCAGATACTAATAATCCCTTCGCATCATAAGGTGTTGAAGGAATAACCACTTTTAATCCTGGAATGTGTCCTAAAAGTGTTTCAATGGATTCAGAGTGGTGTTCAAGTGCGCGAATACCGCCACCGACAGGAAAACGAACAACAATCGGTAAACCGTGACGACCACGTGATCTATTTCTATATCTTGCCATGTGCGTTACAATTTCGGTGTAACCTGGGAAGACGAAACCATCAAATTGAATTTCAGCAACTGGAATTAATCCGTTAATCGCCATACCAATGGCACTCCCTGTGATTGCAGCTTCTGCAATCGGTGTATCAAACACACGGTCTTCACCGTATTTCTTTTGAAGTCCAGCGGTTACTCTAAACACGCCGCCTTCAAAACCAGCATCTTCACCGAAAACGACTACACGTGAATCTTCAGCCATTTTTTGATCTAATGCTTGATTAATAGCTTCTAATAATGTTAAGACTGCCATGTTTATTTACCCTCCTGTTCTTTTAAGAAGTTTTTGATATATTCATACTGCTCAGTTAACTGAGGAGTCATTTCTTTATACGTATACTTGAAGATGTCGATTAATTCAGCATCGCCAGTTTGTTCAACCTTCTTGAAGGTTTCACCAACGTATGTTGTATTTTCTTCTTCTAATTTTTGATCTTCTTCTTCAGTCCAATATCCTTTATCGATTAAATATTTCTTAAAGCGAATCATTGGATCTTTCTTTTCCCATTCTTTAACCTCTTCATCTTTACGATAAATCGTTGGGTCATCGGATGTTGTATGTGCGCCTAAACGATACGTTACAGCTTCAATTAAGACTGGACCATTACCTTTACGTGCATAATCAACAGCTTCTTTAGTTGCAGCATAAACAGCTAAGACGTCATTACCGTCTACTTGAATACCTGGAATACCAAAGGCATAAGCTTTTTGAGCTAATGTTTCAGCTTTTGTCGCTTTTGCACGAGGTGTTGAAATCGCCCATTGGTTATTTTGGATGACAACAACGAGTGGTGCATTAAATGCAGCTGCAAAATTTAGTCCTTCATAGAATTCACCATGTGATGTACCACCATCACCGATGGTTGCAATCGCTACTTCATTCTTCTTCAATACTTTAGATGCATACGCTAATCCAGCAGCATGGTTGATTTGAGAACCGATGATGACGTTAACAGGTAAAACGCGAACGTCTTCATCAAAATGATTACCCCATTCGTTACCATACCAATATAAAAATGTTTGTTCTAATTTCACACCACGATATAACATCGCATTTAATTCTCTAAACGCTGGTGATAACCAGTCTTGTGGTTCTAACGCAGCCATCGCACCTACTTGAGCCGCTTCTTGACCCTTATTGGGTGGATAAGTTAAAAGACGTCCTTGGCGTTGATATTGAAGTGCTTTAATGTCAGCGATACGACCTAAAGCCATCGTTTTGTACATTTTGAGAAGCGTTTCTTTATCTAATTTAGGTTCAAGATCTGGTGCAACAATCTTTCCCTTTTCATCTAGAATTTGGAGTTGCTTCTTTTTTAGTGGATCATAGTTTTTGATTAACATGATTCATTCCTCCTTGTTTTTGCACTCTCATTATACTTGATGGAGGAAGTTAATTCAAAAGCTTTGCTTATGGCCAAATGTTTACTATTTAGATAAAATATATAAAATATATTTGAGGCCTTTATAGAGCCATCAAATGGACAAATGCTCAACTATGTGGATTTTCACATCTTAAACAATAAAAAAAGGAATTCAGACGTTGAATTCCTTTTTGTTGTTATCTTTTTTCTAAATTCTTTTGAAGAATTAAAACCATTTCACGAAGTGTTTTTGCAGCAACAGCTGTTGATGCTCCTGATGGGTCTAACATCGGTGCGAGTTCTACAAAGTCAGCTGCAACCAAATGATTTAACTTCTCAAATTGATCAAACGCCCAAAGTAAATCTTTATATTGCATTCCACCTGGTTCAGGTGTACCTGTACCTGGGAAGACTGCAGGATCTAAAACATCTAAGTCAATCGTAATGTATACAGGAACGTCTTTTAATTTTTCAACGACTTTATCAAGTCCTTCAAAATCAAATTTGCGCATCGTCACATGACCTGCTTTTGCCCAATCAAACTCTGGTTTTTCACCACTACGAATACCAAATTGGTAAATCTTACCATCACCTACAAACCCATGGACATGTCTCATAAAGGTTGCGTGTGATAATTTTCTACCAAAGAATTCAGTTCTTAAATCGGTATGAGCATCTAAATGAATAATATGTAAGTTAGGATACTTTTCAAACACTGCTTTAATCACGGGATAACTTACTAAATGTTCGCCACCAACCATCATTGGTGTTTTACCATCATTTAAAATCTGTTTGGTCGTGTTATAAATAATATCTAATGCATCATCAACAGCACCGATCGGTAAATCTAAATCCCCAATATCTGCTGTCTTAAATTCATTTAAATCTCTTTCTCTATAAGGCGAATACCATTCAACACCAAAGGAATCTACACGAATTGCATTCCCTGCAAAACGGGTTCCTGGTCTAAACGATGTAGTCGCATCCATCGGAACACTAAAGATCACAACATCAGCTTCTTCATACGTACTTTTACAACTTTGAAAGGATAAATCGACTTTATTCATCTTCATATATTTCACTCCATTTTTCCCAATATTCTTTATCTATGATTTTAACGTAACCACCTTCTGTATCACTTAAGATCACAGAACCGCTACGTTGATAAAACTCTAAGTCGTCTAAAATGTCTTGGCTAATGATTTCACCAGGAATCACAATTGGAATACCGGGTGGATAGATCATAATGGATTCTGCTGCAATCTCATCCACTGCTTGGTTTAAAGGTACAATCTTTTTAGGTGCATGATACGCTTCACGTGGTCTTGTATACGCTTCAGGTGAGTTAAAGCGAATACGCGAATCGAGTTTAGGTAGGTTATATGCTCTATACTTTTCTGAAACTTTTGCTAAAGCTAGAACGAGTGCATCTAAGTCTTTTTGTTTAGTACCAATAGATAGAACAGCTAATACTAAATGTGTTTCTGCAAGTTCTAATTGAATGTGATGTTCATCAAATAATTCTTTATAGACATCAAATCCACTAATGCCTAAATCAGAAACTTTCACTAAAATCTTTGTTTCATCATAATCAAAGGATTGATTGTTTTCAAAATAATGATCATCTACTGCTCTTAATCCTGGAATTTGATTAATTCTTTCTCTTGTATCTCTTGCCATCTCAATCAAAACAGGGATCTGTTTAGGTCCTTCAAAATAGATATGTTTTCTGGCAACATCAAGGCTTGCTAGAAGCAGACTTGATGGTGATGTGGATTGAATCATGTTAATCGTTGAACGAAGTCTTAAATGGTCAACATAAGGTCCTTGTGCGATTAAAATCGAACTTTGAGTCAGTGAACCCACGGTTTTATGAAGTGAACATGAACTCATATCTGCACCGGCTTCCATCGAACTTACAGGAAGTAAATTGGAAAATGGTAAATGCGAGCCATGTGCTTCATCCACTAAAACCATCATCTCTTTTTCATGTGCTAAATCAACGATTCGTTTTAAATCACTGGCAACACCAAAGTAGGTAGGGTTAATCACGAACACTGCTTTTGCATCTGGATTCTCTAAAATCGCTTTTTCGACTTCATCAAACTCCATATGATTTGCAATGCCTAATTCGTGGTCAATATATGGTTTAACAAACACGGGAACAGCACCACTCAAAATGAGGGCGTTGATCGCCGATTTATGAACATTACGTGGTAATATTATTTTTTCTTTTGCACGGCAAACACTCATGATCATCGCTAAGATGCCCATTGTTGTGCCACCTGTTAAAAAATAAGCTTTCTCTGCGCCAAACGCATCTGCCATCAGTTCTGCAGCTTCCTTAATCACACCCGTTGGACGATTTAAATTATCAAGACCTCTAGGTGCATTGGCATCCAGTTTGAACATCGTCAGTCCTGCATAATCTAATAAATCATTGGGAATTTGTCCGAGTTTGTGTCCGGGTACATCGTGTGCGATAGTACCTGATTCAGCATACTCAACAAGTTTAGTAAAAAAAGGCGTAAGCTGGTGATCTTTTTCCATGTATGACCCACCTTTCCAAAATGCAAATACATTTTAACACTTTTCAACACATTTTAAAATGATTTTACCGCATTTCTATAGAAATGATTGTGTGAGGGGTTATACACACTAAAATCATCATAAATTATGGTATAATGTTGTAAAAAGGAAGGGGTTTTTCTATGTACAATCATCTTTTTTTTGCATCAACAACCACCAATATCTTCTTAACAATTATCACGATTGTAGGTTTAATCGTTTTATACGTTCTTGAAAACTTGTGGATTAAAAAACGTGAAGATACACTTCCAAGAGGTATCATTATTTCAAGCTATATTTTATCGTTTTTACTTCTACTTGGTGCTGGAGGGTTTATCTTATTTATCTGGTCTTTTGATTTAGAAACTTATCTTAATTCAACATGGATTGATTTAGTTACTGTTCTAAACGCATCCATCGGTAGAATCATTTCATCAGCTATCATCATCTTTGTTGCGATGCTCATCTTAAGAATCTCTAAAATTACTCTAAAACGTATTGGTCAAAAACAAGGTCCAAATCAACGAAGAAAGAAAACTGTATCACGTGTGATTAGAAGTATGATCAAATATACAGTTGGTGTTGTCTCTATTCTTGCAGTACTATCAATTTGGGGTGTTAACGTTGGACCTGCACTTGCCGGTCTTGGTATCTTAGGGTTAGTCATAGGTTTAGGTGCTCAAAAATTCATCAATGATTTAATTGCTGGTTTCTTCATTATTTTTGAACATCATTTTGATGTTGGCGATAAAATCGAAGTGAAAGGTTTTAAGGGTGAAGTCATTGATATTGGTTTAAAAACGACTAAAGTCAAGAATTGGAAAAATGAAGTTTTAATTCTTGCTAATGGGGAACTTAATTCACTCGTCAACTTTTCTAAAGACTTATCCATGGCATCTGTCGATTTTGGTATCGCTTATAAAGAGGATATGCAAAAGACGATTCAATTATTGAATGAAGAACTTCCAAAACTCAGAAAACTCTACCCGGAAATGGTTGAAGATCCTCAGGTTCTAGGTGTCACCAATCTTAATTCAAGTAGTGTTGATATGCGTGTGATCTGTAAAACATTAAACGAACAACACTACGCGGTTGAACGTGCTTTAAGAAAGAGAATAAAAGAAGTTTTAGATGAAAACAACATTGAAATACCATTCCCACAAGTTGTTGTTCATCAAACAAAATAATCATCAAAAAAGCGGTATCGATTTACTCGATATCGCTTTTCTTTTTATGTGGTAAACACTCATCTTTACTACACTGTTTTGCATACGAGCATTTTGTACATACACCTTCATCTTTTTTCTTAAATTGATGGTATAAAACAAAACTGACAATCAAAATCACAACAACCAAAATCACGCCATCTACAAAGCTCATAAAATCACCTCAATCAGACGTCCAATGTTAAATACCAATACAGCTAAAATCCACGCTAAACCAGTTTGGAAAAGCACAGCTTTCCACATACGTTTGGTTGTTCCAAGTTCTTGTCTCATCGCACCAATAGCACCAAAACATGGTGCAGAAAATAAATTGAATACCATGAATGCATATGCGGAAGATGCCGTAAAGAAGCCAAAGATACCACTATTAAAGATGAGATTCCCTTCACCAACATCAGATGTATAGCCAGCAATAATAGCCATGGATCCAACGACTTGTTCTTTAGCCACTAAACCTTGGATTGCTGACACACTTGCTGCCCATGAAAGTTCACCTAACATCGGATAGAAAACATAGGATAATATTTTCCCAAAGAAAGCGAGCATAGATGAATCAATATCCACACCATACTGTAATTTAAAATTAAATGAGATTAAAAACCAAACGACAATTGATGCGAGTAAAATCACAGATCCTGCACGTTCAATAAAACTCCAAGCTTTCGTTAAAACATCATAAGCAATATATCTAAAACTAGGAAGTTTATACTCAGGAAGTTCTAGGATAAAACTTGATGTCTTTCCTTTAAATAAAACATGTTTCATCACATAAGCTGAACTTAAGATTATGATAATCGCGAAAAAATAAAGTGATGCTGATACTAAACCTGAACGATCACCAAAGAAATAACCTGCAAAAAGCGTAATAATCGGTAATTTTGCACTACACGGAATAAAAGGTGTCAACATAATGGTCATCTTTTTTTCTGTTTCATCATTAATCGTTCTCGCACTCATAATTGCAGGAACACTACATCCAGAACCGACAATAAAGGGGATTAATGATTTTCCAGATAGACCTACTTTTTGGAAAATCCGGTCTAAAAAGAATGCGATTCTTGCCATATATCCGGTCGTTTCTAAGAGGGATATTAAAATAAATAAAATGATGAGTTGTGGTAAGAAGTTCATCATGGCACCCACTCCTGCAATCATGCCATCGACAACGAGTGACACTGCCCAAGGCGATGCCCCAACGTTTACCAAAAATGAATTCATCCATTCACCAAGACCACCAATTAAACCATCCACGACTTCAACAGTCCAACCGCCAACAGGCCCTGCTGCCAAATAATAAACACCAAACATAATAAGCATAAATATAGGAATAGCTAAATAACGATTTAAGAAAATGTTATCCAGTTTATCTGTTGTTGTCAGTAAATCTTTCTTCGCTTCAACAGCTTCATCTCTAACCATTTCGATATAGCGATATCTTTCATCAGCAATGACTTGTTCCATATCGCGTAAATACTTTTTCTCTAGCTCGGATACAATCTTTTCAATCGCATCTGTAACATAAGATTGAAACAATACATCTCTTTCAATCACTTTAACTGCTAAAAATCTCGCATGTTTTGTTTCAACAAGTGGTTCTATACGTTTAATCGCTTCTTCTAATTCATGATCATAAATATGTTGATACAGATTTCTTCTATAGTCTCCTATTTTGATGGTTTGAATTAAATTGAAGACATTTGTTTTCTTTAATGCAGATATAGGTAAAATTGTCGTATCTAATCTTTTTTCTAACGTTTCTAAATCAAACTTAATACCTCTTTTATCTGCGATATCCATCATGTTTAAAGCAATAATTACTGGAACCTTTAACTCTAAAAGTTGTGTCGTTAAATAAAGACTTCTTTCAACTGAAGTTGCATCAATCACATTTAAGATTAAATCAACCTGCTCTTCAAACAAGAAACGTCTCGAAATATTTTCTTCAACACTATAAGGTGATAATGAATATATGCCAGGTAAGTCGATAATTTCAAAATCAGTTCCACGAATGATGCCTATTTTTCGTTCTACGGTAACGCCTGGCCAATTCCCAACTTTTTGATTTGTTCCTGTTAACAAATTAAAAAGTGTTGTTTTCCCTGAATTTTGATTTCCAACGAGTGCGATTCTCATGAGATCACCTCGACTTCAATCATATCTAAATCAGCTTTTCTCAAACAGAGTTCATAGCCACGAAGTTCAATATCAATCGGATCGCCTAAAGGAGCAATCTTTTTCATCTTGACAACAACACCTTCGGTGATTCCCATATCTAAAAGTCTTCTACGAAGTGCTTTATCTGTGATATTCAGTTGAATCACTTTAGCACGTTGTCCACGTTTTAACATGGATAACGAAGTGCGCCCCTCTCTTCTTATTTTCATCTACAAACGTCCTCTCATCGAAAATTTCACCTTCATTATATGGATTTTGAACAAATAGTCAAACAAAGCTATAAAACATTCTAAATAACGTCATAAATAAGCAAAAACGAGGATTTCTCCTCGTTATTTTGTACTTTTTGCAAGATTCTTCTCTTCGTACATCTTCTTATCAAGTTTAATGAAAAACTCTATAAACGTCCCATGGAATTTCGGATCAAACATGCCATACCCCATCGATAATCTGATATCAATTAAGCCGTGCTTATGTTCATTATAAATATCCAGTTGATGATTAATTCGGTTAACAATATCATATAAAACCGATTCATGTTCTGTTTCAATAATGATACAAAACTCATCACCACCAATACGTGCAATAAAATCATTTTTGCGAATACTTCTTTGTAAGATTTGAGAAATATCGATTAATGCATGATCACCGACTTGATGTGAATTGGTGTCATTAATCTGTTTGAAATCATCAATATCGATCATGATAGCACATACTTTTTTCTTTGGAGATTTAAGTTGTGATAAATTATAGACTTGTTTTTCATACTCTCTGCGATTAAAAACACCTGTGAGTGGATCCGTATTGGTCATTCTCGATTGAATATTAACAAAAATCATTAAGAGTGAAATTGTCATCGCTGGCCAAATCACATCAACACCCGGTAAAGTCTCACTGATGATAATACCTGCGGCAGGCGGAACTAAGTAAGCAATCAGTGTAATAAATTCAAAATTAGATAATTCATCTTTATGCCAAATCACATAAAACGCAGAGCCTAACATAATAAAAAATTCAGTAAAGATCACAGGACCGTACATAAAGTGACGAACAATCTCACCAGAAGGTGAAATTTCATACATCACAGGAAGTCCAATAAATGAAAGCATAATCGCAATAACTGCCATCAAGAAAAAAGGCGCATAGGCTATATATAAGTATTTTTTAGTTGCTGCTTCACCTTTAACATGATAGTGTAAGTAAAGTAAAAAATAAAAAACAATAAGAACAGTAATTAAATAATAAATTGCAACTGAACCATGTACGATGAGATGTTCGATGCCTGTTGTGTAACCTTTGGTTAAAGTCGTCAATATCTTAAATGTCATCACTGCGATATTTAAAATAACAAGCATCAAAAAGTAGCGGTTCTTTTGTTTGACCGCTTGAGTTTGGTGCTTAATGGAAACATAGATAACCAATAAGATCGTGATAGAAATTAAATGAGTTTGGATCTGAGAAAACATATTTTCACCTCAAACGCCGACTAATTTCCATGATATCACAAAAATATAAAAATGGTAAAAAAGAGATAAAAAAGTAAGAAAAAACCCCACAAAACGTGGGGTTTGTTACATATTTATTCGTTTATCTACCATTCATACACGTAAGCATATAAACCTTGCATCATGTGATACTCAGTATTTTGACCAACAATCATCACTTGGTTCTCGATACTTACAAACATTTCTTCAACACCGATTAAATTGATATTGACATGATAAACGTTTGGCGTTGCTGTTGTTTCAATCGAATAATAAGTAAGTTCACCACCAAATGCATTCATGATTTGGATGATATCTTGAAGTTCAATAAGACTGATTTCATAGAGGAATCCGATATCAAAACCCATATTTGTAACATTTGTGATGTATCCTTCATTGAAGATTTTAGGTGAATCTTCTACTAAAATGCGCATCATACCACCAACATGAACACCATCACCCATAACTTCTACCATTAAGTAGTAACCTACATCACTCATTGTTGTAACGTATACTGAGTTGGTTGCTCCAACAATGATAGTTTCTTCAAATGTATATGGATTAATACGATACCATTGTAAGCTATAACCACCTGTGATGGGTTGACCCATCAAATCATAAATTGAAATATCACCAAGTTCCATCCGGTAACCAACAAATGGATACATCGGACCATCCATATCCATACTCATATCCAAATAATAACCTGCAAATCGTGTATCGATATCGGTATAGTTAAAGCTTACTTCATTTGACACAAGTCCCGTATCTGTAACAAGACGCATTGTCATGCCACCGCTCATTACTAAACTAAAATTATCATAATATGATCTGATTGGACCTTCGTAATCTTCAATATAAACCCAACTTGATGAAAGTGAATCATAATATTGAATCATATAATATTCAACACCAAGATCAAAGGGGTATGGGAAATAAAGATCAACAACCATTTCATCTCCACCCATATAACTCGTTTGTCTTTCTACTTTATGGATGTAAAGACCTGCAAACTCACCTACTGGTGTCACACCAGGTGCCATAGGAAGTGCACCTGCTGAACCAGGAATAAACATCGGTTCATAGGGTTCGTATGGATTTACATGAACCAACACTGGAATCACATCGGATTCCATACCATAAGTCACTGTGACATAAACTGTGACATCATAAGGATTCATATTTGATGCGAAATGAATGATATGATCAATAATACTTGCTTTATCGGCTTCTAACGAATCAATAGCAAACGCATATGTTCCACCATAAATGGGGTGAACGACTTCATATGAATAACTCATACCATCTTTGTAGTTTACATTGATACGACTCGAGATATAGTTCTTCATGATATTGACAATATCAAGATCAGTATAAACCACTTCCTGAATAAAGTTTGTTTGGTAAGATACATAAACCGACCACATATAGCCCAAAGTTGTCCACGTTTTTTCATATGGGAAAAAACGGATAGAAACATCTTTATCGATATTGGCATTTAAAGCACCATGGACAGACGGATTAACATCAAAAAGTATAATTGTATGAAGTCCATCTGTTAAGAAATAACTATCTGAGAAATCATCAAAGATCAAACGACCATTTACTGTATAGTAGTAAAGCGAATGATCCATATTCGGGTCTAATCCAGCAATAAGATCCAAGCTACTTTCAGAAACTATCAAAGCTTCAGTTGATACTGAACTTATAACCTGTTGATTAGAACGATCATCATAACCATATATCAATGCAATTCCATCTACTGTAAATTTAGGACCAAAAAGCAAGACATCATTACCAACTGTAAGTCCTTCAAAACCATAGGCATAGAGATAAACATCACTACCCGATTCTTGTAAAATGACTTCATAATAACTGAGCACATCAACAACCACACCACTCACTTTACCCAAATCATTATCATTTATTGCCATAAATTCAGCAAACGTTAAAGTGGGATAAGGTGCAACCGTTAAATTAAATGTATGATTTTCAGTTAATCCACCAATGGTAATGGTCGCAGTAATCTGAATGATTTGTTGACTTACCACTTCATGGAAAATCATGGTTGATGTGTCAATAACAGCACTCACATCGCCAACAAATGCCCATGAAAGGTTCGCATTAAGTACTTGAATAACATCCGGTAATTCGAGTTGTTCACCTGGTCTAAATTCTTTACCTTCTAACTTATATTGTCCAAGTAAAACAAGTGCATCCATCTTTTCACGATCCGTATCATAATCAAGGACCATATCAACATCACTTGCTACCATGAGTAAACGATCTGGAGCATAAGGATCTTCCTCATTAAACGATGGGAACAAGAAAGCTCTAACAACCAATCTAAAACCATCATATTGGTAAAGCATTTCTGGATCTGGGAAAATACTTGATTGATAAATATAAACTGGAACAAGAGGTATAAACTCTGGAGACTCAAGCTCTGGTCTTAAAAGTGGATAATATGAATCTTTAAGATATGCCATATATCCAGTTACTTCAATGTATCGACCCCAGTTTGAAACATCATTCATATCAATTGCATTCAACTGTGTGATTGTCATCACTTCTGGTGTGAGTGGATTAGGTAAACCCATGGATACCTTTTCAACTAAAAATGTCGTTTCATAATCCCACATCAATTTAAGACCCATTTCCAAGGTAACAATACCTTGAACAATGATTTCATCACCCAGTTGTACAGGAAGTTGTTTCACAATAAACATATAACCTGTTTCATCTGCAATGATGATGGGTCCATCACCAAATTGCTGCATCACCACAACACCACGAACCACGAATTCATCGTTTTCAGCACCTGCTAAAAACTCTGCAATCGTTGATGTTGCAATCGGTTCGACAATGAGATCAAATTCTGCAATAGAAACTTCGACACCAACTGTTATGGTAGCTTTAATTTGAATCAATGTTTGTGTCGTGATTGTATCTGAAATAACACCAGTTGCTAAATCATATAACCCTGCATTAACGCCTAAAACTTCATATACGACCGATACGTCATACGTTCCATACGTTGTTGGTAATATATAGGTTGCTCCCGGACGTAAAACTTTGTAAAGATGTTCTTCTTCTAGTTTATTTGCGAGATAAACTACAAGTTCAGCATCTGTAAATCTTGGATTGATATCATCGCCTTGATTTAAATAAATAACGACGATCATACCTTCAGGACCTTGATGCATCCATAAACCTTTAATTCTGACTTCTTGTCCTACATAACTATTTAAGACAGTTAAATCATCGAACTCAATCGTAAATATATAGACTGCATCTTCTGAATCATTAGTCACAAAGTATATTTCATTCATGCCATCTTTCACTAAGGTACCCATGATTTCAACATAAGATAAAGCAACCATTGGATCTTGAGGTCCTAGAGCATAGATTTCATCAACTGTATAAAGTGTTGGTACTAAAGGAATGTCTTGACCATGTGCAATAACTTGTTGAACAATGTCTGATGGATTGTTAGCAATAATGATCATTTCTTCAGCAACCATACGCATACCGTATAAAACCACTTCATCCCCAACCATTAAGTCAGGCATATCAATGCTTGCCATAATCACACCTGTATCATCTGCAATAATCGCCATCTTTTCTTCATGATCAATATACATGATGACACCTTGAATGTAATACATATTGCTATCAGTCATGTGTAGGAAATCATAAATACTTGTTGTTGTTATTGGAATCACATGAAGTTCAATCACAACTTGTTGTGTTGCCAAACCATAGGTCAAGGTTGCATGTATCGTAATGTATGTTTCAACACTAATGCTTGGATCAATAACCCAAAGATCAGAAACCAAAGCATCATCGAGTGCATCAACGGTATATGAAACTGTTAAAGCAAACGTTGGATGTTCTGTAGGTAACATCAATGTTTGACCTGGAACAACTGTTTCGCCTTCAAGGTATCCTTTTAACATCAGAGCAAACAAATCAGCTAATTCTTGATCTGTATAATCTAAGATGATATCACCTTCAGCACCGATAAAGATAAACATCATGAAAGGTTCATCATCGAAATTAGGTAAACCAAATCCACGGAGTCCCACTTCAAAACCATCAAATGGAATCAATTGTTCGTAAACATCCATACCAAAGACCATGATTGGCATAATATCGACAGCATCTTCTAAATAGAACATATGAGATACTTCATCCCATGTGAGCGTACCCATAACTTCATAATAGCGACCCCAATAAAGGGTGTTCATTGTATCTAATGTATTGAACTGACCAATCGTTAAAGGAATTGCAGTTAACGGGTTAGGAAGTCCTGTTTCTAAAGTAGCAACGATACTATCTTCCATACCAGCCATGATGGTTAAGCCCATCATATTCACTTTATACCCGTGAACGTGTACACGTGTTCCAACATCAAGATAATCATCGGTTTCAATCGCTAAAATAGCTCCTGTTTCATCAGCGATAATCATCAATTTCATGTCAAAAGAACTTAAAATAACAATACCTTCAACAACACCATAGGCTTGATCATCTAAAAGTCCAAATTCAGTGATTGAAAGCACAGTTGTTGGCATCAACGTAATCGTTACATCCACTTCACCAACAATACTATTGATGGTTACAGTAATATGAATTACAATGTCACGTTCAATGATTGTTTCTAAAAATTCTCCTGAAGATGGGTTGAAATAACTTGCATTTTCCCCTGTTGTAATAAATGATAAACCAGCACCATATACAGGTTCTACTGATGGTAATTCAAGTTTTTGATGACTGTAAAAGACTTTGCCATCAAGTTCATTAACCGCAAAAGCAATTAATTCATCAACTTTTTGTTGTTCTGATAAATTAACAATTTCTGCAGGCATGACTGGATCATAAACGACATGCCACATCTGCTTCATCGGATCAAATCCATGAACAAATGCACGCATCTTAAAGCGGTATCCAGCATAACCGTTAAACGGATTATTCATTGGATCAATCGATTTATAGTTAATTGCAACACCATTTTCACTACCTGGTTCTACAAGGAAATATTGACCCATGTCCTCATATAAGACACCTTCAATGATCACTGGCATACCCATCATTGAAATATCTGATGGGTTAGAGCGACTAATCGATGAGATCGAAATATCAGTATGTGTCACTGTATCTGGTGTACCAGAAACAACCATTCTATTTGTTTGATTAGTAAGTTGTGGTACATATTCAAAGAAACTAAAATCAGCTTCAAATGAATAAATAGTTCCTAAAGTGACATCTGCTGGTGCTAAAACAAAGATGATTCCTGTACCATCTGTGATGTAATAACCCGGTTGCCCCATTGGGAATTTATAGACGACTGTACCTTCAACTTTAACATGGCCTGGTTGATAGAGTAGGATATCAGCAATCGACCATACAGCATCAACAGCAACCCATTTCGCATAAAGCGTAATGGCATTTGCTGGCATTGCTTGGTCGGTTAACTGCTCTGTTAAACTACTATCTGTGTACCATCCAGCAAATGTATAACCTTCTTTGGTCGGATCTTGTGGAACAGGGATTTCCATTTGATAGATTGCTTCTACTGGATCAATCGTTGTGCCACCATTCGTTTGATAGGTTACAGCATATGTAGCCAAAGCCCATTTTGCATAGAGTGTAAGATCACTTTCTGGCATGGTTGTCTGTTCAAATGCATTTAGATAGTATTGGTCTATAAACCATCCTTCGAATGTATAACCAGTCTTAACTGGAGTCGGTAAAGTGATTGGATCAAAGGCTTTAACATTTTGAGGATTAATGCCTTCTACACTGAGATATGTAATCGTATATGTTTCATAATCCCATTTTGCATAAAGGGTTGTGTTTGCAGATGGCATTGTTGCAAATGTATATGCTGTAGTTAATGCAATATCACTATACCATCCAATAAAGACCATTCCTTCTTTGGTTGGATTAGTAGGAACTACAACCGCAGTTCCAAATGCTTGTGTGATATCAGTAACAACACTTCCACCATTTTCTTCGAAGGTAATCGTATAATTATTGATTGTCCATTTTGCATAAAGGGTTGTGTTTGCTGATGGCATGGTTGTAAATGTATATGCTGTAGTTAATGCTACATCTGTATACCATCCACCAAATGTGTTACCTTCTTTGGTTGGTTCAGTCGGTGCGGTAACTGTTGTTGCAAAAGCTTGAGTGATATCATTCACTACGCTTCCTCCATTTTCTTCAAATGAAATCGTGTAGTTATTCACTGTCCATTTGGCATAAAGGGTTAATGCAGTACTTGGCATGACAGTGAATGTATATGCTGTTACAAGCGTTGCATCCGTATACCATCCACCAAACGTGTAACCTTCTTTCGTTGGATGTATAGGTGCAGTCACCACACTTCCAATCGTTTGTGTGATATTGGCTACTGCACTTCCTCCATTTTCTTCAAATGTTATTGTTTGTTCAGTTATGACAGCTACCCATTTTGCATAAACTGTGACATTTGCTGCAGGCATCGTTGCAAATGTAAATACAGTCGTTAGTGCTTCATCGGCATACCAACCACCAAAAGTATATCCCTCTTTGGTAGGATCAGTTGGAGCAGTGATCGTTGCTCCTGCGGGATGTGTTTCTGAACTGATGGATGTTCCTCCATTTGTTTGATACGTAAGAGAAAACATTTCAACATCTTCAATCCATTTTGCATAAAGAGTTAATGCTCCACTTTGGGTGAGCAGTGACGCTAATGTAAATGGTTGAGTCAACTCAGCATCCAAAAACCATCCATCAAACGTATAACCTTCACGTGTTGGATCGGGTAATTGAACACTTGTAGAATTAATCGATATCTCGATATCTTCTAATTCAATACCACCGTTTTCTTCAAAGGACACTTTAACATTTTGTGTCCCTGTACATGAGGCGATACCAATGGAAAGGAATAAAAAAGCCAAAATCATTAAAAATTTTCGCATAAATTCTCCTCCTAATCTTAGAGTGCCGATGAAGTTAAAAACGCAACCAGAGATTTCCTCAGGTTGCGTCTATGTATTTGCTATTGCTACTCTTTAGCCTTATATTACCTCTAAATCTATGATTTAACAAGACTTAGCAATTCATTTTTTTATCATCTATACTCATTCATACGTGATACATAGCTTTGAATATCAAATTTTCGCTCTAAACCGCCTGCATTCATGTATCTAAGTTTACCAAAAATATCTCTTTCAGTCCAAGCACGATCATGCTTACCAAAACACCATGCAATACCTGCATACGAATTTGCATCTCTACCATCAATGAAATACGTATTATTCAAAGACTTTATCATCTCATATGCATAAACATAATTTGGACTCCACTCAATGATTTTTTTAGCCCAATACATCCGCATATAATTATGCATATAACCGGTCAAAACCATCTCTTTCATGGCCGCGTTAAAATAAGGATCGTGCGTTTTAAAAGATATATAATCTTCTTTTGTATAAAGATAGGGTCTAAAATCATGCTCATGTGATGTCATCGTTTGATATGCCCAAGGTTCTGTCATACTTTCAAATTGATCATAGCCTTTTTGATAGGTAACATAGTTAAATGCGAGTTCGCGTCTGACTAATAATTGTTCAACATACTGATCAAAGGATTCACCTTTAATTTGGCCCTGAGCTTGTGCTAAAAAGAGACGATCAAGAAGTTCTAAACTTGAGATTTGACCAAAATGAAGATACAATGACATTTTAGAAGTTAAATCTTTCGATGGATCATTACTCAAGTCATAATCAGAAGCTTTCTCTGAGATAAACATTGAAAAAAGACGACTAGCTTCTATATAACCACCGTGATAAAGTGGTGAACCTTTAACAGAGTGATCAATATCAAGAACGTTAACCAATTTTTTTATATCGATCAGATTATGGTCAGAAGGAATATTTAAAATCTTTTGATTCCAAACAACCGTTAATGTCTTAAAATCTCGAAAATCTCGAAACATTTTCGTGATTTTAGGTCTTAACGTATATGCACCATATTCTGCTTTATCAGAGACAACTCTCACTGGAACAATCAAATCTGTATCAATCAAATCTATACCCAATGTTTGATATTTCTCTTTGGAAACATCAAGCACATGCTTTCGCCACATCTTCTGATGTCTTAAATACCCATAATCCATCACTAGAAATGCAGCATCTTGAAGAAGTGGTTGAATACTTTCTTCTGGTGAACCAAACCGAAATACAAAAGTCATCCCTAACTTTTCAATCCAGGTTTTCACATCTTTTAATCCCTCAAGCATAAAAAGATAATGTCTTTCATTAGCTTCAGGATACGTTGGGGTTAATCCAAAAAAAACGACAACTGGCAAATCATGTTGATTAGCCAGTTCAATAGCATGCAAAAGTGCATGGTTATAATGAACGCGCTGAGATTGCTGCATCCAATATAAAATGTATGTCCCAGACTCATTAAATCCAGGTTTTAAATGATTTATTCTTCGTTCGTTCATCTTAGATAAAGAAAACAAGTGTAATTAAGGATGCCGCTAAACCTGATAATAAGTTCACTGCATCATTGGTAATCAAAGCAAGCCCAGATGCTAAAACCACTTTTTCATTAGGTAGCCATCTTTTCTCTGTATAGGTACCCGTTTCAACACCACGATATTTTGCTTGAATCAAACCACCTAAATAAGAATCTATCAAATTACCTAAAAAGCCACAAATCGTAATAATACCACCAAACATCAGAAAATCATCAAACCCTAAACCATACTGAATGGCATATAAACCGATAAAAACGCCTGCAATAAAGAAAGCTCCAATAAAGGATGCAAACGTACCTAAACCAGAAATCGCACCTGAAACACCTTTGGGTGCAATTTTAAAATTTAAAATATAAAATGTTTTACCTTTCGATAAAGATCCTATTTCAGATGCCCATGTATCTGAATTGGAAGTCGCAATCGAAACAACTGCAGCAAGCAAAAATATTTCAGCTTGAAGTATATAATATACGATAGAGAAAATAGCTGCAACCAATCCATTAGCTAAAACTTGCACATAATTTCTTCCCTTACTAACCTTCTTTTCACTCTTTTCAGAGATTTTTGTAATAAGTGATGATGAAATAAAGAAAGCGATTAATGAACCCCATACAAGAAAGCCACCAAACATATAGATGATGGTACCTAAAAGAATGGCAGTAACCATACCACTGACATTAAGCGATTTTTTCAAATATGCCAAGAACGCAACTATAAAACTGATAAGTAAACCAATGATGGCATCTAAAAACATTTAATTCACCTCAACTGTTTATAGGATAAGCAAGAGTAAATAGAAAATAAGAGATGATCCCAGAGGTACAGACAAATTATCTAAACCTTTAGGTGTAAAGAGTTCAATTAAAGTCGCAAATGCTGCAACACCCATAGCAAGTAACAACGAAATCAAAACAGATTGTGTAAACATGGAAATGGCAAACACCACAACAAATGAAGTGATAAACATCGTTAAAGACCCTTCTAATGATTTACCAAAAGCAAGTTTCTTTTTACCATACTTTTTACCAATCACTGCAGCTAATCCATCACCATAACCCATAACAAGAATACCGACAGCACCGATAAATGGATTATCTAAAACGCCAAATGTTAATGCGACTAAAATAAGTAGTGAAATCGGAAAATAGACCGTTCCTAAATTCCCTTGACCACCACGTTCCATGGCTTTCAAAAGATTTAAACGATAGGATAAATAATTCAAAATAATAAAGGTAAAAGGTGCAATTATGGCATACCATACAGCATCATCACCTTTGAAAAAAAACATTGCTAAAATCCACCAATTGGAAACACCAATATGAATGAACTTACGAGCACCCTCATCTCCCACAATATTTTTCTTTTGTAAAACAGTCGAAATCCCAATAATCAGGAAAATTAAAACATACGATCCCACTAATCCCCATACATTAAGCATGACATTTACCTCACTTCATTGATTTTAAAAACGATTGTATAAGTTCATTCTTCTTATCTTCACTGACAAAATTCTTCTTTGTGAAAACATCATAATTTGATTCTCTGCACGCATCTATAATCCCACGATATAAAACAATGGATAAACCTAAGGGTAATTTCACATCATCTGGAAAAAGTTTTAGATCATCAAGTGCTTGCTCATAATAACCTTCAGCTTTCTTTGCGAAAGACTCAAACATATTTATAAATTCTATGTTTATCTTACCATGATGCAAATCATCTTTTGAATAATTTGCTTTTCTAAATGCATCCTCAGGAAGATAAATTCTTCCATTTCTTTCGTCTTCTCCAATGTCTCTTAAAATATTGGTGATTTGCATGGCATAACCTAAGTTAACTGCGAATGCATCTAACTCTTTATCATGTGTTTCAGACAATATAGGTAGTAACATTAAACCTACAGTTCCAGCAACATCATAACAATATTCAAGTAACTCTTTTTCAGTTTGATATCCTTTAAAATCTAAATCCATACGTTGACCTTTTATCATGTCAAAATAGGGTTTATAATCATAATTTTTGGGGTAATAATGAGAGGTTGTTTGTTTTAAAGCTCGAAATCTAAAACTTTGAGGTTTTTCACCTTGAATGTAATGTTTCAATTCCTCTTCTAAAGCATTTAATCCGGTTTCATCTTGATCTTCATCAATTAAATCATCTGCATACCTGCAAAATGCATAAACAGCATATACCGCTTCTCTTTTTCTTCTGTTTGTTATTTTCGAAAAGGCTTTATAAAAGGTGAGTGAATTTTTTTTAATTATCTCTTCACATGCCTTGATATCTTTTCTACGATTCAATAAATCAATTACAAAGAAAAAGTTAACTAATGTTACAATACAAATTAATACAAGTCTTATAATTTCAAGTGGTGTCATACATGGTCCCTCATTATTTCATTTGCTACAATCTTAGCACTCATTAAGACAATCGGAACACCTGCTCCAGGATGATTGCTTGAACCCACAAAATAAAGGTTTTTAACCTGTTTCATGGTTGCCTGAGGTCTAAAGTATAAACTTTGGAAAAAGGATGGCTGAAGGCCAAAAGTGGCTCCAAATTGAAGGTTAAATAAATCTCTAAATGTTTCAGGTGTAAAAATCTTTTCATATATGATATGTGACTCAATATCTTCAAATCCCTTGATATATTTAATCCGACCTAAGATTTGTCTTCTTAAATTTTGAATAGCATCATTATTCCAAACGAGTTTCGTTTGATGAAGCGATGGAACTGGTACTAATACATATAAAACTTCACACCCATCTGGTGCTAAATCTAAATCAATTTGTGTTGGCGAATATAAATAATAGGATGGATCTTCTGGAATGACTCCTTCAAAAAGTTGATCGATGTTCTTCTTGAAATCTTTTGCAAAATGAATTTGATGTACCGTTGTTTGATATTTCTTACTTAAGCCAAAGTACATGATAAATGCGGATGATGAATATTTCATGCGATCAATCTTTTGATCACTATATTTCCCTTTGTTTTTTCTTTCTTTAATCAAGTTCTTCATCGCCCAAGGAAAATCAGCGTTGGATAAGACAATATCTGATGGAATCAATTGTTCAGATACTTTAATGCCTTTGGCAATCCCTTTTTCAATGACAATCTCACTGACTGTTCGATTCAAATGAATCTTTCCGCCTAATTCTAAAAATCTTCTTTCCATCGCTTTTGCCATCTGATACATACCACCTTTGATGTACCATACACCAAATAGTAACTCAATCATTGGGATAATCGTGTAAATCGATGGTCCAGAAAATGGAGAGACACCCACATAAAGTGTTTGAAAACTTAAGGCTTTTCTCAGTTTATCTTCTTTAACAAATGACGAAATGGATTGATAGGCATTGTTTAATGTTCTAAGTTTAGCCAGTTGATGAAACGTTTTGAAATTATAAAATTCGGATGGCTTCCGATAAGATATATCTAAAAATACATTTTTTGCTCTGACGTAACGGTCATAAACGTCTGCTAAATATGCTAAATACCCTGCAGTTTCTTTTTCTGAAAAAGATTCAAGTTGTGATATAAACTGAGGTAAGTTTGAAGAAATCTGTAAAGCCATACTATCGGGATAATGAATGGTATTCATCGGTTCGAGTAATTGCATTTGGATGTAATCCTCTGATTTTACACCACTCATTTCAAATAACTCTTGATACATTTTAGGCATGAGAACAATCGTAGGACCTACATCAAAGGTAAATCCCTGTTCTTTTATTTGATACATCCGTCCCCCGACAGCTTCGTTTTTCTCATAAATCTCACATTGAAATCCTTGAGACTGCAGTCTAATGCCCGCTGCTAAACCAGATGTACCTGCACCGATGATACTGATTTTTTTCATGTCTTTGACCTCGTTTTTCAAGATGTCTTGTTGATATTATACCATTAAGAAAGTATGAGTTATCATTTGTTGAAATGAAGAACTTACAAAAACAATCCGTTGACTTATCATTTCATTAAATTAGTTCATATTTCAAAGTATTTAATTACCTTTTATCTCATATTTGTAATATAATCAAGGTATAAAAAGGAGATATTAAACATGGACAATACGAAATTTGTAAAATTAAGAAAGTTTAACATGATTATGGGAGCATTCCATTTAGTACAAGGTCTGCTCATGGTTATTTTTGCGATCACCGTTTTAGGTGATATCAACCCTGCATTTAGCATTACCATCACACAAAATTTCTTAAACTTTGATGTGGTAGAACAACGTTTATTTTTAGATCAAAAGGATCTCTTTGAACTTCCTTTTGGAATTTTAGTGGGTGTCTTCTTACTTCTATCAGCAGGAGCTCATGCCTTAATCTCATTTCCTAAAAAGATTAATGACATGTATAACCGTGATTTACAAAAAGGCATTAACAAACTCAGATGGTTTGAATATGCACTATCATCATCAGTGATGATCGTCTTAATCGCAACCCTCTTCGGTATTTATGATATCGCATCACTCACCGTCATCTTTATTGCAAATGCTGCAATGAACCTCTTCGGTCTTGATATGGAAATTATCAACTCTAAACGTGCTGAAAGTGAAAAAGTAAACTGGGGTCCATTCATTTGGGGATCTTTAGCGGGTATCGCACCTTGGATCGCGATAATTTTATATATGGTTGGTTCAGGTAATGTTACTCCTCCATGGTTTGTTTGGGCAATTATTGCAACCTATTTCGTCGCATTTAACACATTCCCCATTAACATGGTGTTACAATATAAGAAAGTAGGCAAATGGAAAGATTATCTTTATGGTGAAAGAACGTATATCATCTTAAGTTTAGTTGCTAAATCCATTCTTGCATGGCTCGTATTATTTGGAGCTCTTCAACCTGCTTAACAAATCCATCGCTAGGCGTAAAAACCTAGCTTTTTCTTTAAGGTGATAACATGTATCTAAAAAAGTTGATTCATCCAGAATTTTATCAAGGACATAAAAAGAAGAAAAACTATTTTGAAGGTTGGTATTATAAACTCGTCAGTTTTGATGAGCACTATACGATTGCACTCATTCCAGGTGTAAGTAAGAATGAAAAAGACCCTCACGCTTTTATTCAACTCTTCGTCTCTGAAACGAAACACGAACATGTCAAACTACAGACCTTTTATTTTCGTTACGATTTAACTGAGTTTCTTTTTAGTCATGATCGTTTTAACGTTCAAATTGGACCTAATTACTTTTCTAAAGAAAAACTTCATATCAATCTTAAAAATGATAAAATTCATCTCTATGGAACATTACAAATCAAAGATATAACACCCATCAAAAAGAAGCTTCTCATGCCAAATATCATGGGCTTTTTTGGATACTTCAATTTTATGGAATGTTACCATGGCGTTGTCAGTATGAACCATACGTTTGAAGGATCACTTCAATACAATCAAACCATCATTAACTTTGATCATGCCAAAGGATATATTGAAAAAGACTGGGGTAAATCATTTCCTAGAGCTTATGTATGGATACAATCAAATCATTTTAAAAACCCTCAAACATCCATCATGTTCTCCTATGCAGATATTCCATTCTTAGGTTTCTATTTTAAAGGATTAATTGCAAACCTTCATGTAGATGGAAAAGAATATCGGTTCGCAACGTACAATTTTGCAAAAGTAAAAAAAGAAGTGATCGAACCAAAGAAAGTCTTTTATACACTAAAAAAAGGACAATATACGTTAGAAATTACCGCAGAATCTGAAACAGAAACCTCATTAGCTTCACCACGAAATGGTCAAATGATTGAATCCATCAAAGAGGGGTTATCTGGTCGGGTATCCATAAAACTCTTTAAACATCAAAAACTCATTTATGAAGATTGTGGTCATCATGCGGGTATCGAAATTATGAAACCACATCACTTTTAATTTTTTATTCATTTTGATACACTCATACTTGAGGTGAAACAATGAACGAACATCAACACGTATCTTGGAAAACATTTTTAAAAGATGTCTTAATTTGTTCTTTGGGTGCTTATGGTGGACCTGAAGCGCATTATGGTGTTTTCACAGATCAAATGATTACCAAAAAACATTATCTGACTGAAGAAGAGTTAACTGAACTCATTGCTTTAACTGCAATCGTCCCTGGTCCAAGTAGTACACAGACCATTGTAGCAATCGGTTATAAAGTAGGTGGACCATGGTTAGCGCTATTAACGATGATTGTATGGGCACTGCCCGTTGTTATCTTAATGACCGCATTATCATTTATGTATCAAATCCTTGAGAGATTTAATGTGGGCAGCGAGGGATTAAGATTAATCGCCCCCATGGCAGTTGGATTTATCTTTATTGCTGCATTTCGCATCGGAAAAAAAGTCGTCAAAGACCTATTAACGCTTTTAATCTTTTTAGTTGCTGGTATTACGACTTACTTTTTTAGATTTGCATGGGTGTTTCCACTCCTACTTTTTCTCGGTGGTTTAACTTATGTTTTTCTTTCAAAAGAAAAAGATTTGTGGCATAAGATAACCATCAAACCCCCATATCGTTATTTAATTGCCTTTTTCGTACTGTTGGTCTTATCACTTGTTTTACTCTTTGCAGTCAATCATCCGACAATCTTTTTATTTGAACGTTTCTTCCAATACGGTTATCTCATTATCGGTGGCGGTCAGGTGGTTGTCCCCTATATGTTTACGGATCTTGTAGAAACGTATGGTTTTATGACAAGCCAAGAATTTTTAACTGGATTTGGATTAGTTCAAGGTTTGCCTGGTCCCATGTTTAGCTTCTCGGCTTATGCAGGTGGTATGGCAACACGATCTTTATCACCATTCTTACAAGCATTCACCGGAATCTTAAGTGCGATTGCTATTTTTACACCAGGTATCCTACTTATTTATTTTATCTATCCCATATGGATTCAACTGAAAACCATCAAAGGCATTAGGGTTGCGATTAAAGGTATTACGGTGGTTGCTGCTGGATTGATTGCATCTGCAGGTGTTGTTCTTTTAAGAGAAAGCGGATTCGGACTTGAGAATGTGATCGTTTTAATCCTAACTTCAATTCTTTTACTCACAAAGAAGATTCCTGCACCACTCATTGTTTTACTTGTCATCGTCATCGGTTTTATCCTCTAATATAATCGTTAAAACTCATCAAAAAAAGCTTAGGGAGTTATTTCCTAAGCTTTTTTACATAAATAGAAGAAAATTGTTTAACGTGTTCACTCACAACGTGCAATGCATACGTTTTGTCGCTATCTTTTTGACTAAATTGATTCATCATTAGAAAAATAGGGCCATAGAAATGATAAGCCATAATCAACGGATCGCAAGCAATAAAAACATCTTTAGCCATCATATCTTTAAACAGAGAAGATTCAAATGTTAACGCACCTTGAATAAAGAAATCTTGAAATGCTTTGTTGGCTTTTTCATTTCTAAACTGCTCAATGGTTAATAATTTACGATACTTGACTGCAAAATCATCCTCGATCATAAAAAGTAACATTTTCTGGGCGATTGCGATTAAAGCTTCCGTTGTTACGAATACATATGCACCCACAACATCCTCCATACTACCTTGTGGCACCTGATTTTGTACTGCCATCTTATGATATCGTTCAGTCATCGCATCCATCAAGCTGTTAAAAATATCTTCTTTACTCGCAAAATGATTGTAGAGTGACGGTGCTTGGATACCAACTGCTTTTGCAATATCACGCATAGATACGCCTTCGTAACCTTGTTCTGAGAAAAGATTAAGTGCTTCATTTAAAATGATGTCCTTTGTATTTTCCATTTATACCCTCCATGGTTTATGTTTGTTTAGCCAACCACGTTGCTCCCAGTGTGATTTATCTATAGGATTCCATGTATTTGTCTTATGCATCATCGACATTAATGTGAAAAGTGCCTTTGATAAAAAACGTGGTTTAACATGATTAACTTTCTTTAAAATACGAGAAGCTAATCTATCTGTATCTAAAATAATACCTTGTTTAATCTTATCTGATACTTCACTAAAACTTTTGGCTTGAACTAATACGGGTAAACGATATGTCTTGCCAATTCCCCACCAAAACATTTGTTTTTTAATCGTCTTAGTAACATTTTTAGCACCTGCACCAGCAGCTGTTGAAATAGCAACACCTATTTTTTTAAACATGATTCCTTGAGGACGATGTGTCATATACATATAACCCAGATGATCAAAAAGTGTTTTTAGTTGTCCCGACATCTCAAGGCAATACGTTGGTGAATCGATGATAATAACATCTGAACTGATCATTGCATCGACAATAGGTTTAACCTGACTCGCATGTGGACAAAAGGATTCTCCTTTGTAGATACAACTAAAGCAGCCGACACAAAACTGCGGACCTTGTTGTGGCAATGAAAACGTATGAATAATATCTGAATCATTTAATGCTAACTTCTTTGTAAGTTCCTCTGTAACATGGTAGGTACTACCTTTGTGCATTTGACCGTGAATAACTGTGATTTCCATAATTAACCTCTTAACATAATCATATCATCGAAAACTCAATGATACATATTTTAGCGATGATGATGATTGCAAGAATGACAAACATCCATTTCATGTAACTTTGCTTGCGTATAACTAATGCAGATAAAACTGTAAGCATGTTGATACCACCTAAGATCATGCAAACTGTTGATTGAAATGAATCAGCTGCAAACACACCCGGTGTAACTGAATCATCTGTGAGTGCCATCACGGATAAATAGTATGCATCTCTATATGCAACTACGATACATAAGAATAACCCAAATGACCATAACAGAAATAATCTTCTTCCCCAATGTTTGACATCTTGACGATGCTTGAATGTCAGAAAGATCCCAAGTAGCAGTAAGACAATTAAGCCATACGATAAAGCCTTTAAACCCCATTCCATAATCATATTTCCCCTTTGCTAACGATTGTTAGTTTTATTGTAACTAACGACCGTTAGTTTGTCAAGCGGTTTTATGTATTTTCTTATGGATAAAAAAATAGCTTATAATATAAGCTAAATTTTAAATTTTTAATGATGATTTACATCTGCTATGGATGAATAACAGTTCCACTCTTTTGTTTAAATGCTTCTACCGCTTTTTCTAAAGCAGCAATCACAGCAGGTCTTCCTGTAGCTTTCACGAATGACATACATGCTTCAATCTTAGGAAGCATCGAACCCTTTTTAAAATGTGATCCTTTTAAGTAGTCTTCTAACTCAGCTAATGTAACGGATGTGAGTGCTTTTTGTTCTGGCGTATTGTAGTTGATAAATACATGTTCAACTGCTGTTAAAATAATAAGTTCATCTGCACCCACAATTTCTGCAATTTTAGCACTTGCAAAATCTTTATCAATGACTGCATCGATTCCAACAAGCTTTCCATCTTTTTCGATGACAGGAATACCACCACCACCTGCAGCAATCACAATCTGTTTTTCATTTAAAAGCGTTAAAATACTTTCTTTTTCAATGACATCGATTGGTTTTGGAGAGGCAATCACTCTTCTATACCCTCTACCAGCATCTTCAACCATGTTATAACCCATGTCACGCTCAAGTTTTTTTGCATCTTCTTCACTATAAAAACTTCCAATCGGTTTTGTCGGATGTAGGAACGCAGGATCCTTTTCATCCACTAAAACTTGTGTTACAACCGTTGAAATCGGACGTTTGATCTGTCTTTCTCGCATAATGTTTTGAATGGCATTTTGAATGTGATAACCAATATAACCTTGACTCATCGCACCACATTCTGCAAAAGGCATCAAAGGTGTTGATGTCGATTCTTGAAAAGCGAGATTAATCATACCCACTTGTGGACCATTACCGTGAACAATCACGATATCGTGATTCATTTCAATCAGTGGATAAATCGCAAGTGCGACATGTTTTAATAATCTTTTTTGTTCTTCAGCATTATTACCTAAAGCATTTCCCCCAAGTGAAATGACATATCTAGACATTGGGACCTCCTAAACTTGCATACATCACAGCTTTAATCGTATGCATACGGTTTTCAGCTTCATCAAAGACAACGCTTTGATTGGATTCAATCACTTCATCTGTCACTTCTAATGAACCACCACTCACGTTGGTATAACGCTTACCAAAGGTTTGTGCAATCTCTTTACCAACTTCGGTATCCATACCATGAAATGCGGGTAGACAGTGCATGAAAATGGCTTTTTTATCTGCAAGTTTCATCAATTTTTGATTGACTTGGTAGGGATGGAGTTCTTCAATGCGTGATTCCCAAACTTCTTTAGGTTCACCCATCGATACCCAAACATCGGTATAAAGAACGTGTGCATCTTTCGCACCTACCTCAGGATCTTCAGTAAATCTTAAGCTCGCTCCTGTCGATTTAGCGATCTCTTGACACTTCTTAATTAAGTTTTCATTTGGCCATAAATGTTTAGGTGCACATGCTGTAAAATGCATACCCATTTTGGCAGCACCAATCATGAGTGAATTACCCATGTTATTTCTAGCATCACCAAAATAAGTAAAATGAATGCCTTTTAAATAACCAAACTTTTCTTCAATCGTTAAAAAGTCAGCTAAGATTTGCGTTGGATGATATAAATCGGTTAATCCATTCCACACGGGAACACCACTAAATTCAGCAAGTAGTTCAACATCGGTTTGTAAATATCCTCTAAACTCAATACCATCATACATTCTACCTAAGACACGTGCTGTATCTTTAACTGATTCTTTTTTACCCATTTGTGATCCTGTAGGTCCGATATAGGTTACACCCATACCCAAATCCATCGCACCAACTTCAAAAGCACAACGTGTTCTGGTTGAATCTTTTTGAAACAACAAAACTACATTCTTGTCAGGGAAAAGTTGATGACTAATCCCTTTTTCTTTTTGATCTTTTAAATGCTTTGCTAGTTTAATTAAATACTGAATTTCTTCACTTGAATAATCAAGCAGTGTTAATAAGTGTCTTCCTTTTAAGTTCATACATTTCTCCCTATTCTATGTCTTCTCTTTCTAGTGGCATACTCATACATCTGGGACCTCCACGTCCTCTTGATAATTCACTTGATTCAATTTCTAAAACAGTAATGCCCGCATCGCTAAGCATTTGGTTTGTGACATGGTTTCTGTCATAAACAATGACTTTACCAGGTGCGATTGCAAGTGTATTCGCACCATCATTCCATTGTTCTCTCACTGAAGTAATCTGATCTTTACCACCACAACGAATGAGTGTAATTGGTCTTTTCAAATGTTTCTCTAAAACAGTCTCTAAGCTTGTCACAACCTTCGTGATCGAAAAACGTTGTTCATTCTTTTCGATTTCAAAAACAGTTAAAATATTTTCAATACCTGGATGAATCGTGAATGTTCCATAGTCCACTTGTGTAAACACGGTATCCAAATGCATAAACGCACGACTCTTTGGAATATTAAACGCTAATACTGTATGGAAATCTTTGGATACTTCAAAAAGTCTTTCTGCAAAGAATTCAATCGCTCTAGGATCTGTTCTTGATGAGATGCCCATCGCAACAACACCTTTAGAAAGCACTAAAATATCGCCACCCTCCAAGGGATAACGGTTTAATCGATGGTAAATATAAGGGATATGCTTACCCTGAAAACGTGGGTGATAATTGATCATATACTCTGCAAAAATGGTTTCCCGTTGTCTTGCTTGAGTACTCATTTTACTCATCGCAACCCCAAAGCCTACACTTGAAAAAGGATCACGTTGAAATAAAATATTGGGAATCGGATCTGTATAAAAAGGGTATTCATCTTCAAGCATATCCATGATTGAATTTTTATTAGGAATGACAACCTCATTGGTCCTAATGCCTTCAATCATTTTTAAAATCATTTGTTTCGTTGGTTGACTAACTAAAAATTGATATAAAGCATTTTTAATCGTATGTGATTTAATCTTGGATTCTTCAATAAATGAGTTGATGAAACTAGACATCACCTCAGGATGTGCATCTAAGGCTTCAGTTACCATATCAACTAAATATAAAACTTCAACACCTTCTTTTCTGAGAGTATCTGCGAAAAGATCATGTTCTTCTTGTGCAACTTTTAAATAAGGAATATCATCGAAAAGTAGTTTCTCTAAAACATCTGGTGTTAAGTTTTCTAACTCTTTACCAGGTCGATGAAGGAGCACTGTCTTTAATTTTCCAATTTCTGATGTAACTTTAATCATCTTATTCCTCCCTTCTTATGATGCGTGGTATCCGTTTACCCATACCACAACAAACTTCATACGAAATCGTTGATAAGCGTTTCGCGACATCATCGATCGTGATTAACCCGCCAAATAAAGTGACTTCATCACCAACTTTAACAGATTCATCTACTCTAATAAAACAAGCATCCATACAAATAATACCTACAGTTGGATAAAGTTTTTCATTAATTTCAACTTTACCTGTTTTATTTCTTCTAATCCAACCGTCAGCATAACCTATAGGAAGTACTGCAATATATTCTTCATCTTCAAACGCACGATATGTGCCACCGTAACCCACGGTTTCACCTAACTTTAACGTCTTAATTTCAACAACTTTCGTTTTTAAAGACATTACAGGACTTAGTCCTTTTTGGTCTTGATCAAGCGATAAACCATAGAGTGAAATTCCTAATCTAGCATGTGTTGTATAGGTTAAATGATCTTCATATCGTAAGGTTGCAGATGAGTTTGACACATGAATCATTCTGGGGAGATATGGCAATTTTTTCATGAGTTTATCCATCGCATCCACTTGATGAAAAAAGAGTTCATCCTGGCTGTTCGCGGTTGCGAAATGCGTGAAAATACCAACGAGTTCATGTTTTGTTTTCTTGATATCTTTCATCCACGCAATGATCTTTATTTCATCTTCTAAACCATAGCGGTGCATACCTGTATCGATTTTTAAATGGAACTTCAGTGGCTGTTTATAAATGAGTA
>MIDA01000044.1 GCA_001830045.1 Tenericutes bacterium RIFOXYA12_FULL_35_10
ACTCACTTTTGTATTCCAGCTTGCATACTGCAATCGTTCACTATAGAAAATAATCTCTTCACCACGAGTTAACTCATTTTCGGTGAGCAATCCCAAAGAAAAAGCCTCAGATAGCTGAATGGCTAGAGGCTCAATGGTTGACTCATAAAACGAGTTGAAATCTTCTTCACTATATTTGTTTGCGAAGATTGGTGCTGATACGCCAAAATAGTCGAGTATTTTGGATTGTAAGAATTCGAGTGTTTCTTTGTCGATCAACTTGGGATCTACTGTTAAAGGTATGTATTCAGATTTTAAGTCAATCGGGATAATCGAGCTTCCTTTAGTACTGATAGAATCGTTGAGTGCTATATCAAAGAGCTCTCTTTGTTTCTTCTTGTCTGCTTCTGAAAGCATCCCATTCATCTTGATGATTCCTTTAATTTGCATGGATGACCTGACTGCGTTATCGATACCTTGAAGCACATTCTCATTGATTGAGATTGTTTTAAGAATCGCTTCATGATCGCCTGACGATCCATTTCCACCAAAGATATCATTGGAAGCAAAGTACTTCCTCAAGTGGATGACGTTCTCATAAGGCAGCAAAAATTGTTGTCCATCCTCAAAGTAAAACTTCAAATAGTAACCGTCTGCATTATCTACTATTGCTTCTACCAAAATCGGTCGGAGTGGATAGAGTGCTTTAAGCCCACCATTCAACGAATCAAACATTGGATAAACAAATGCATTATCATTCAGTAGCAATAGCGTAATTACTTTATAGATAAAGTCGTAAGGTGTCATGAGTGAGTTAGGCTTGTGCTTCAATAAAAAAGACAGTCGACCTTGTTTCTCGGTTACTGTCTTGTCTGCTTTAGTTTTGATGTATCTTGGTTTGAGTTTTGCACATTGGCTCGCAACCCTATCGATACATATCTTAACCACATCACTTTTGGATATGTTGTTACCAAAAGGTGTGAAGAATGTATTGTTTTGATTTAATAACTGGAAGGTGTTTGTTGAACCTTCTTTTTTCTTTCTAGTAAATATCCCCATCATCACATCTCCTTGGACATATTATGCTTTTTATTCTAGGTATATTCCATAATATTCTGCAATTTTTCTTAAATTCATGATAAATAATTGAAAATCAACTGTGTCGACATCTAGTTTTGCTAATTTAGTGATTTTATTAATATACTCAAGGTTTCCATCATATACTTTTACTATTTCATTATTAAGTGAATAAATTGAAGGGTATAGTTCCGAGAAGCATAGTATCAAGCCAACATGACGGACAAAATTATACAATACCTTTACTGCAGAACCTGGATAAGATTTTTTTAGATTTGATATGCTTACCGATAATGAATATTTACTATTTTCGAATATAGTGCCAATCATTGACAAACAATCAAGTTGTAAACTCACACTCCCATTTAATAGTTTCTGATTTTTTAGGAATTTAAAATAAGTTAAATATCCTATTTGTTTTGCTCTCATCTCAGAGTAAAAATATAGCGCAAGCCAATAATCATGATTGGTGATTGCTTCAACTTTCGAATGTGTGTATTTCTTTGAAAATGATAGATAGTCGACCAAATGAATCAGTTCATGTGAAATAGTTTCAACCATTTCATAGCTTTTTTGTAAATCTTTTCTAATCAAAATATAAAAATAACCGTTATCAGGTAATGGTATAACCATTGACCCCAAACTATCTACTTCATCCGAAACAACATCAGTTCTTAATTGTCTCTTACGAGATAAAACATCAACTACAAATTCAAATCTAATTAAGTTCTTAATCTCGTTAATACAATGAAACTGAATACTGATTTCATCAATAATTAAATTTGTTAATTCTATATGATCCATAAATATCACCTTCACTAAATTATAGCATATTTTCGTAATCAGTTTTATATCGATTTAAAACTGCATATGCGATAACAAGTGCAACAGTTCCATCAATTCGCTTGTATTTGGAGTTAAGTTTCGAAGGTTGAATATTTCCATTCAAGTCAACTTTGGCTTGGGTGTTAGACAAGCACCATTTCATGATCTGATTATTGTCGTAGTTGATCAACTTATTCTTTAAATCTGCTTCCAATTGTTTCATTGGTTCAGATAAAGAGTAGACACCTTGACGAACCTTCTCCATGTTAAATCCTAGCTCTTCCATTTCTTTAATCCAATATTGCGAATTCCAGGGATCGAATCCTACCCAAAGAGGTCTAATTTGGTGCTCATGAATCATCTTCATAAACCATTGAGTCACCAATGAGAAATCATTCTGGCTTCCATCGGTGAGTGTAATTAACCCTCGTTTAATCCAAATATCATATGGGACGTTATCCTCTTCTATGCGTTTCTTAACAACATCACTTGGCATAAAGAAATGTGCTAAAACATACTTCTTGTTGTCATCCTTTTTCTGAATGACTAGAACAGCTGCAGTTAAATCGGTAGTTGATGATAAATCTACTCCACCGATAGCATAAGAGTTCTTGAGTGTGTTTAACTCATACTTGGCTTCATTGTTCAAATCGTCAAATGACAGCCATGCACCTTGATCGACTTGTTTGATATTGAAGTCTTTACATAACATCGTAACTCTTGTTGAATGATCATTCTTCGATTTATTCATGACATCTTCCAAATATGAAGTCAGTTTCACTACACCTATACTTGGATTTGATTTCTGCCAATTCCTAGAATCGTCATATATTTCCTGAGTATTGTCTTGGGTATATAACCAAGGAAGCACTCGCTCATCGCTTATTTCACCTTTTAGCATCTTCCTTGCATAATCTAATTTGTTATCAAGAAAGCCTCCTACTGTAGTCCCTTCGGTGGTGATAATGAATATTAATGGTTCTTTTTTAGTTGATTGGCTTTGCTTGATAGCATCATAGACTTTTGAATCCGTCATTTCATGGACTTCGTCAATACAACCAACCTCGATGTTATAACCGTCTTTGTTTCTACTCTGAGCAGACAATTTTTTGATTTTATTCTTTGTCCTTGGAGAATAAATAAAGAAAATATTTTTTTTACTACGCTTCTCATTGGACAGTGCAGGAGATTGCTCTCGCATGTTGTTGATTTCTTCGAAGAGAATATTGGCTTGTTCACTTGTATTGGAAGCACATACGATATCAACACCACCTTTTGATAAAAAGAACTCAGCAAGGTCAATACCAGCGATAAAGGTGGTCTTTCCATTCTTGCGAGCAATCAATAATATGACTTCATTAAATCTTCGTAAACCAGAATCCTTCAATTTGAATCCATAGGCGGTTTGAATGATTGCTTTTTCCCAAAGCTCTAATAAAAACGATTGACCATTAAATGGTGACTTTGTGTGTTTACAAAAGGTTTCTATAAAATCAATTCGAAGATTCCCTGGTGCTTCATCAAAAACATATCTCGGGTTTTTCAAATCCTGAATCAATGTATCTAGCTGTTTTTTTAATTCCTCACCAACTAGAATGTTTCCATCTACTATTTGACGATAGTATTCAATTAAGTAGTTCATTAGGTGTTTGCTTTCTTAAGAAACTCATCGAATGCATCATCACCATCAATAACATTCTTACCCATGATTGAGTTCAGTGTTTTGATGACTGTTCCATATGAATTAATGAGTTTAGTATAATATTTAGCAGCTTCTGTCTGTCTTTGAGCACCTTTACTTGAAACTTGAACTGCACCATGTTTTCTTATTTGCTTTTGAAGAATGCCAAGTTCAACCTTCATGAAGGCAGCTTGCTCAAGTAGGTTATCTACCAGTTGAGTTTTGGTTTCATCAACGGAAGAAAAAAGCGACCGCAGTCGCTCTAGTTCTATATTGATATCTTTTAGTTTAGACACAACAACACCTCATTCGAATATAGCTTCTGGACATATCATAACCGGTCCTACTGCATTCATTCCAAAGACTCTATTTGCTAGGTAATTGAACTCCATATTGTGTATCATTCCCTCTTCATTGACTAGAACGATATGACCAGGAATCCTCAAAGGATAAACCTCGATATATCCTTTAACTTGTTCTTGAAGTTCATTCAGTTCGAATGCGGAACACTTTGGTTTTATAAAAAAGATGGAATTATCAGTATTTAGTACTAGAGCCTTGTCTTGATAGATGCCACTTAAAAACAATCTAAGAGGAATCACACTTGACCTGTTGCATTCTGAACAGCACTCTTCATTTCCAATTGGGTGGGCATTGTGTGAGTCACCCAAGATTTCTTTATTGCACAAGCTGCATATCATTGTTAATTACCTCTAATAAGTCTTCCTCTGGGATGATTGCTAAATCTCCCCATGTGCCATGTAGTTGATCAAGTCCGTCAATGTATTCAATGACTCCTTCTCTACCGTTATAATGATCTTCACCTTTCATATCGATGATTCTGATTTTATCTCCAATTTTGAACATGATAATTACCTCCTAAGGTTAGTAATATATATCACTCTAAAGAGAGAAGATAGCAAGTAAAAAAGCGACCTAAGTCGCTCGTTTACGATAGTCTTGGTAACAATATTAAATAGACACTACCATTTTCACTACTCTATCCTTTAATAGGTTTTTTTGAGTCGTTTAGTTCTTCTTTAGTAAAACCATCAGTGATTTTTCTTGTTCCAATTTCAGTTTTGGTGATATCAATAATTCTCTTATCTTCTGGTTTGTTTAGAGTTGGTTTATCACTTTGTTTATTATTATTTTCTGGCATAAGTGTATCTCCTTTCACAATATTTTAAAACCAATGACTATTGATAATATGATTGTAACCAATAGCATGAAAAGTGTAACAACATATAATCTACCTAAATTTTCCAATGTTGCTTTAATCTTATCTGTGGCATCTGAGTATGCTCTAATAAATAACACCTTAGAATAATATTCTTCATCGACAACTAATTTGTCATCGAATAAGACTATTGGTTTTGATGCATTTCCAGAGTTCTCTAATTCATTAATCCTCTTATTAAATGTATTGAACACATTTTCTAGATCATAAGATGTATTTAGTGTGAATATAACTCCAAAAAGTATAATGCTTAATAAGGCGGAACTGACAAATAATATTTGTACAAGAATTTTTGACTCCATATAAAGCTGAACAAAAGTAACATCTGATCTTGATTGTAAAGTAATTATTATGCCTAATAATGCAAGTAAGAAAGTAAATATTGATATCGTTCTATCCCTAAATATTTGTCTTGAATCGCGAATTCGTTCAAAAGCAGAAATCGCTGCATTTAAGTGTATATCAATAAAGCCTTTTGCGTTTTCTTGTAACATAAACTAACACTCTCTTTCATTTTAAGATAAGTTTTTTTCTCTATTCTAATACATGATAAGGTCATAATGAGATGAGAGTAAAAACCGAATTTCCAAAATTTTGATGCTGCATTTTTTAATTGCCACCCTGTACGGTACCTATATTATAACAAATTGGTATTAGTGGGGGGATACATAAAAGCATTCACCTATCAAATAAGTGAATGCCTTTTAACAAATATTAGTTAAAAACTACTGAAACACCAAGTTGACTCACAATATTATCAATTTTAATTGTTAAACTTGTTGTTCCATCGCCTGCAAAATTAATCCCTACTAAGCCATAATTAACACTTCGAGGGTAGTATCTAACAAGAGGTCCACCACTGTCTCCACCTTCGAGTACAATTGAAGTTTCGATTAAATCATAGAAATATTCACCAGAAATAGTTTCAGCCGTATCAACACTTAGTACTTGACCATATTGATAATTAGTTGTCACACCATGAGATTTGACATTTGAACCTTCAACAACGTAGTCTAACCATTTTATGTAATAAGTACCACTTGATTGTCCAACTTGATGAATTTCGTTTGATACTCCCCATGTATTTTGATCACTGAACGGCACAAATGCTGCATCAACTGTTCCGCCGAAAATCGAAATGTTTGCTTTCCCAATAAAAACGTTGCCGTTAGTGAACATTGAATAATCATAAGGTGCAACATGTGAGTTCGTGACGATACCATTTAAGCCATTTCTTGTAGCATTAAACCCAACGGTTCCATACCATTGATCAAACCAGATGAAGAGAATTTTCTTTCTGTATTTAATCTTGTCAGCTGAATATACATACGATAATAGTTTTCTTTCTTCCTTAATTGAAATTTCAATCATATTTGAAGCATAGTCCTTATATGTCATATCGAGAAAAGTAATGACATCGATTGCTGACTCAGAATCATTTACGGTTACTTTAAGTTTGTTTTCTGATTGATCGATCGATACAGCAGAAATGTTTAAATCAGTCATCTTTAGTAGGTAGTCTCTCATTATTTTCAATTCGATGAGTGAATATACCTTTTCTTCAAAAATGTAGCTATTTGATTTTATGCCAACACTATCCAAATGCTCTTGATAAGCTTTTTTTACTTCATCAAAGGATAGTATACTCGTTACTTTTAGTCCTAAAACAATATCGTTCGATTCATTTAAGTATATACCCGCATAACTTTTAAGCAAATAATCATTTTCACTACCCTGCCAAGTAGCTATCTGATTATTGATCTTTAAAGCAATGTCGGTATTCTCATAATTCTTAATTTCCGATAACTCATTTTCATTGTATGAATCACTAGAATCACTCGCATTAATAACTGAAGCATTAAACATGAAAATTAATAGCGCCAATAATACTAAAATAATTTTTTTACTCATTATTTACTTCTTCTCCTTTGTGTTTAGTCATAAACTTCAATTTAATATAGCGAAATATCACAACTACAGTGGGAAGTTAGTTTAAGATCAAAATATCACATTACAAAAATAAATCGATTAATTCTTTTGTTCTTTTCCATTCAAACTTACAGTTTGCTAAGAAACTCACCCCTTCCTTCGTAATAGCGTAGTACTTTTTTTTTGGCAGATTATCATTTTTCACCCAATATGATGTGATATATCCGAATTTCTCTAATCGTTGAAATGTTGTATATAGTGTTGCTTCATTAAATATAAGACTATGATTGGTTCTAGTTTCAATTATTTTATTTATTTTGTAACCATATAAATCCTCATTAGAAAGTATAGAAAGAATTATCTTCTCTGTATATCCTCTTAATGTGTCACCAAATATTACATTCTTGTTATCGTTCATAAACTATTTTTTCAATAACTCCCAAGAACTTTGTATGCATTAATGAGTACATAAACCCAATAACAGTAACCATTAGAGGAATTAGCAGGCTTATTCTATTTTCAGATAAGAATAATAACAATATTTGAGACAATATTAAACTCAATAATACAAAGCCATATAATGAAAACCATAATCTGAGCGAAAAGATTTTAGTGCATATTAAATATATTCCTACTGCAAAACTTCCCACAAATGCAATGTAATTTGGTATCATAGCTTGATAAAATCTGCCTTCGAGTAGATAAACCCAAAAGTGTACAGAATCAATTAAGACCAAATCTCCCTGAAAATCAATACTTGGAATCAACTCATAAACTTGCACATTACTAATCAAAATCAATGCAAAAACAAAAGTCAACGTTAAAAATATAGACAAGGTTCTACTAATTGAAAATGTGGTTTTCTTAATTTGTCCTGTTGTAATCTTTGTTTTGCTTTTATTAATGTTTATCTTTGAAATTTGACTATTTGTCCATAACCTTTTTTTCATGATTATTAGTGATAAAGGATAACCTATAATAAACACCCCAATTAGGAGGATAACTATAAAGGTTACAATTACAAACCATAATGGTGATACTTTAGTTAACCAATCAATTATACTAATACTTTTAATGTCTAGTAATAACCTGAAAAGTAAGTCCCAAACAAATATTGTGTAGGAAAAAATCAATAGAACAACACTATAACTTAATAGTTGATTAGTTAATTTTGATCTTATATGTTTTGATTCTTCAGATTCAATATTATCCATTTGTCTATCATTTTCATCCAATTTTGAAAGTTCAAATGTGAAGTATAAGAAAGCGAAAGTGTAAAGAATGTACCCGATTGGACTAAAGAAAAACATAAATACTGTACCAGTTAATATCATTACAAACAAAATCATTAGATTCTTTTTATACCAACGTGTTGGATTACTAGAGATGTCGTTAAGCATGGAAATGGCAAAACTACCTGTTTGCAAAATAGTTTTTTTATACGCATCCTCTTCACTCAACCCAGACGAAATAAGTTCAAAGTAACGTTCAGTTAGGTTTGATGTTATCTCATCAACAACTTCTTTTCTATTCTTAAAACTGTATTGTTTAATCTCATTATTCACATATAATCTAATCCTGTTTTGCATAGAAATTCCTCCATAATTAACTCTACAGGTACCTAGCCTGCCTATGTAGATTATATATTGAATTATATATGATGTCAATAATTATTATTGCATTTTCCTAATTAACCATATTTCCTAGTTTATCGAATCTATTAATTTTACTGAAACGTTTGTGTTCCCTATTATGGCATTCCCTACAAAGTAGTTCCAAGTTTTCTTGATTAAGGCTGATGGATGAGTCATTCACATTATCAACAGTGAGTCTCTCCTTGTGATGGACTTCGATTCCAACATGTCCACATCGCTCACAAAGACTATTGACTGACACTATCTTCAGTTCACGTGCAGCAAACCATGCAGGTGACTTATAGAAGTTATGCAGAACCTTTGGCTTTTTCATAGGCTTCTTTTAGTTCAGCTACTTTTGCTTCTACATGCTCCCATCGAACAGATAAATCTTCACGTCCCATGTGTCCGTAAGTTGCTAACTTATGAAACTTCACTTTATCGAATTCTAATTCCTTTCGAATGTTTGAAGGAGTGAAGTTGAAGTTTCGTCTAACTAACTCAAGCAAGTCTTCATCAGAAATTTTCCCAGTACCAAACGTATCAATCGAGACTGCGACTGGATTTGCTACTCCAATTGAATAAGACACACAGACTTCGCACGTGTCGGCCAATTCTGCCGCTACAACGGCTTTTGCTACGTATCTGGCATAATAACTCACACTGCGGTCAACCTTGCTTACGTCCTTCCCAGAAAAGGCTCCACCACCATGTTTAGCGTATCCACCATAAGTGTCTACGACTATCTTTCTACCAGTTAATCCTGAATCACCATAAGGACCACCAATAACAAATGCACCTGTAGGATTAATTAGTACATTAATACCGGTTAGATCCTTACCAATTAGTGGTTTGAGCACTTCATCTGTGATGATTTCTTTTGCGAGTGATAGGCTTGCTTCTGGTCTCGTTTGAGCTGAAACAATAATAGTGTCATATGCGAATGGTTTCCCATCAACATATCTAACTGATACTTGGCATTTACCATCAGGACCAAAGATGTGATTGTACTTTGTTTTTCTAAGTGTATCGATTTCTTTTGCAATCTCATGTGCTACTACAATAGGTAGTGGCATGAGTTCAGGTGTTTCGTTGCATGCGAATCCGTACATCATCCCTTGATCACCAGCACCTTGTTGATGATCCAGGGTTTCATTAACACCTTGTGCAATATCAGGTGATTGTTTTGATATCTTTTCTAATACACAGAACTCTTCAGTGTACCCGATTTCTTTAAGTACTTTTTTTACGATTTCTGAATACTCTACTGTTGCGGTTGTTGTTACCTCACCAAAGATAACGACTAAGTCATCCTTGATAGCTGTTTCTACTGCGACTCTAGCTGCTTGGTCTTGTCCCAAAATGGCATCTAGTATTGCATCACTAATTTGGTCACATATTTTATCCGGATGTCCACTAAAGACCGATTCACTTGTTATGATTTTCATGTTGTCCTCTTTCTAGCAAGAAAAAGGAAGCCTTGGCTTCCATAATTTGCTTTGATTTGTATTTTTTTATCTTAATGCTGCCTTCGGTAGGTAGGCTGTGTATCTGGCGTAATGGTATCCTTCACTTTCAATTAAAATACCAAAATCATATGAATCTGATGTCACATAGATACAATGAAATACTTCATTTTGGTCACAGTACATGTGTTCAAGATTCTCTTTTATGAAATCGTAGTCATTCAGTGGATCCTTAATGAAACACTCGAACAAGTCTTTATCAATAACTAATTGTTTTTCAATAACGAACTCATCCTGAGGAATGAGTTCATTTGAGGTTGCTTTACGTATAAAATTGATTTTCATTTTGATAATCCTTCTACTCTATTATCCATGCAGTATAAACACTTCGGTAAGTGCAGTCCCAAGTATCTAAAATGACACCATCTTTACAAACTGTTATGTGTCCAGTCATTTTAAGCACGAAGGTTCCCTTTGGATAAAGCTCAGTAAAATCAGTACCTTTGATTCTTGGTTGACCCTTGATTGCTTTAAATATCAATCTCGGTCTGTTTTCAAAATACTTATATAAGCATTCGGTATCTTTATAACTAGCAAACTTCCATTCTCGTTTGAACTGGTTAAGCTCTCTTCTGCACTCCATGTAGTCTTTATTCATAGCTGTGCTGATGGCTCTTACGACACAATCGGTTGTTTTGATTCCCTTTGGATGAGCGTTGTATTCCATAAACATTACTTTATCCATCCTTGATTCAACCATTTAACAAGTTCTCTTGATGAGTTTGATTCAAATACTGGTTTCTCAAATCCATCCAATCTTTCGTAGGCTGTATACTTGAAATCGTTCCAAATACAATCAATCTGAACTACGATAAGATTGTTGTTTGTTTCAATATCTGCGATTCTGAAATCATCGTAGAGTGGACCGTTTAACGGGCAGTTGTTCTTAAACCACACATAACATGTCTCAAGGTCAACTTTTCCACCAGCTTTGATTTGCTTAATGATGTTACCCATCTTTTTTGTTTTATTTGCTAGACTTGAATCCTTACAAAACCAATCGAACCATCCAGCTTTGATTTGTGTTTGAGTATCTTTATTATCGAACTCACCTTGATTAAAGTTTTGAATCCAATGACTAAGCGTTATTTGCTTTTCCATTGCTGAATCCTCCTACTTCATCTTTTCTGATAAATGCTGAGTATCTAGCATAGCTTGCGCCATCGGCTTGAACTAAGATTCCATAATCTATTTCTTTAGCGGTTACTATAATTGCGTGCCAAACGTTATTGCTATCTGTGTACATCAAATTTTTATGTTCTTTTATGAAGTTGTAATCACCAAGCATATTATCAATAAACTTATTAAACTGCTTAAGTGGTAATTCAACTAACTTTTCAATTACAAAGACATCCTGCGGTACAACTTGTTCTTTGCATGTATTCGTTTCAAATCTAACTTTCATCGTTAACTCCTCTTTCCTAACCTTATTGGGTTACTATATATATCACTCTAAAGGCTATAAATAGCAAGTCAATTCGACGAGTTTTGCTCACTATAGAGACAAATTCTGAAAGTTATCAATTTTGTTTAAATCTATCTTCTTACCACCACGGATCAGATAGCAATTATCAGATGATCCTTTGTGTCTTATATATCTTTTTACAATCACATCTACGAATCTTTCATCGAGTTCCATTGAAAATGATTTCCTTTGAAGCTGATCGGATGCAATCATAGTTGATCCTGAACCACCAAACAAATCCAAGACACATTCATTCACTCTTGATGAATTTGCAATCGCTCTTCCACAGAGTTCGAGAGGTTTCATTGTTGGATGGTCTTCATTTCGTTTGGGTTTGTTATATTCCCAAATGGTGTCTTGTGTACGGTCATCTATAAAGTAATGAGCTGCTCCTTCTTTCCAACCATAAAGAATTGGCTCATGTCTCCAGTGATAATCTTGTCTACCTAACACGAGTGCATTCTTAACCCAGACCAAGCACTCCGCCAATTTGAAACCAGCATTTTTGAATGCAGTTCTAAAGTTGATACCTTCAGTATCTGCATGACAAACATAGATGGCACCACCAGGTTTTGTTGCTTCAAATATATTGGTGAATGCTTCAAATAAAAAAAGATAGAAGCTATTGTCTTCCATCTTGTCATTTTTAATCTTTCCGGCTGTACCTTCATAATCTACATTATATGGTGGATCGGTAAAGATCATATCAATCTTTTGTCCATCCAGGAGTTTTTCTACATCTTGTTTCTTGGTTGAATCTCCACACATAACTCTGTGATTACCTAATAAATAGATATCTCCAAGTTCTGAATAAGGTGTTTCACTGATTTCATCTGAAGGATCAAAATCATCATCACTTGCATTATCTGGAACATCTGACTCTAATTCTTCAAAACCAAATTGAAGCATATCAATATCGATATTCGAGAGTTCTTCTTCAAGTTTAGTAAAATCCCATGTAGCGAGTTCTGCGGTCTTGTTATCTGCCAAACGAAAGGCCTTAATTTGCCCTTCTGTGAGGTCATCAGCAACAATACAAGGAACACTTGCTAATCCTAGCTTAAGGCTTGCTTTGAGCCGAGTGTGGCCGGCAATAATGACTAGCTCTTTGGTGATCACAATCGGAACCTTGAATCCGAACTCTTTGATACTATTAGCTACTGCATCAACAGCAGCATCATTATTTCTTGGGTTGTTTTCGTATATTAACAACTCCGAGGGTTTCTTCATCACTATGTTCATTAATCCAAGTTTCCTCGCCT
>MIDA01000045.1:0-1607 GCA_001830045.1 Tenericutes bacterium RIFOXYA12_FULL_35_10
TTCAAACCATAGAGAAGCAAAATATCAAGATGCTTAATCTATTAGAAATGCATGCACAAGATATTAAATCGTTAAAGAAAGACGTCAATGTCCTGGAACATCGTGTATCCAGACTTGAAGATTCGCAAGTCAATATTTATAAACGCTTAGGAGGCAAAGAAAATGACAACACTTGAAATCATTCTACTTATTACATCCCTTTTACTATTGGCACTGTATGTGACTTCTAAACTGGGCAAAGATCAATCATTGAATGATGTGATCAAAGAGGTGAAGCAAGACCTAAAAAACACTGCAGAGAATGTGTCTGATTTGGTAAGCAAAGCTAAAGATATCGTCTTTGATGAAAGTGTCCAAAAAACCATCAAAGAATTCATCATGATTGTTGAAGAAAAGAACAGACTCGCAAAAGAAAAAGGTGAAGCGTATCTTGTTGGTGATGACAAAAAACTCGCTGTCGTATCAAGATTAAGCGAGTGGGTTAGCAATCTCACGGGTTCTACCGAGAAGGCTGTAACGTTTGTAGAAACCAATCAATCAAAGATTGAAGCTATCATTGATGACTACATTTCCTTCAGTAACAAGATGCAGGGAAGGGCTACTTTATCTGCAGCTGAGAAAATCATTCAAGAACAACTTAAAAAGTAGAAAAGCCGCTCCTCAATTTTTTTATTGGGGGGCGGCTTTTTTTATTTATTAAACGTTAATGTGAGTAAGTAATTTTTCAAAATTATCTTTTGTTTCTTTTGATAGCTTTTTCTTCAAGTCTTCAATGTTGTGTTTGAAATAAGATGACAACTTATAGTCTTTCTTATCGCCATCACGATAACAGTATTGTTTTCTATCAGCTTCACTAAATAAGCTCTCTATTACTGTAAATTTAGAATCAGCATTGGCTAGTTGATGTATTTCAATATTTGTGTTTTCACCATATTTCTCAACAACATATTTTCCGTCGCTATCAGAATCCACAAGAAGAATTGGTCTTTTCGTAATCTTTAGTAAGTCCTTATCAAGGTTTAATCTTCTGATGCCTTGAATTGGAATGAATGTCAGTCTATCGATTTTGAATAGGTTCTTAAAAGCTACTAGATAATTATAATCTGTGATACCTTCGACGAAGATTAATAGGTCATCGGGATTCAGTAAAATGTGTCGATTAACAGTTAATGCAGTTTTTATTGGTAATAATACGTCAAATGAACTATCTTCATTAACTGTGAATTTGTTCACTAATACGGAATCTTGATTATTTTTCTTAACCAATCTAATTTCATCAAGATAATCTTGATCAATCATAAATGGAGAATGGGTACTCATGATGAAAAGAATACCATTCTTGTGACCAAATCCTTGAATTTGCTTTCTAAGTTCTATTTGCCCAGCAGGATGTAGATTTGTTGCTGGTTCATCCAAGATGACAATGTCACCATTTCCTACTTTACTATCAGCAAAAACATTGAAGAAGAAATCGAAGAACCATTTGAATCCTGCAGATTGACTATCTAGTGGGATGTCAAATCCATTTTCGCTAATTAGAAAGTAAACTGCGTCACTTTCAAGTGACATTCTAAATGAGTATTTCTTCTTATCTGTAAATGAGTATA
>MIDA01000045.1:1613-12419 GCA_001830045.1 Tenericutes bacterium RIFOXYA12_FULL_35_10
TGAATTGATTTGTTAGACTTTGCAAACTTTCATTGATCTTTCTTTCATAATTTGTGAGTATGTCTTTTCTTTTCTTACCACTTTCATGAAACTTCTGATATGCTGCTTCTAAAGCTTCAATTTTATCATCTGGAAGTGTATCAAACAGTTTATTAAAGAAAGCTGGATTTGCCAACTTACCACCACTAACTGTAGAAATTGTTTGATCAGTTTTAATGTTTTGTGTTGAGACATAATTGATAATTCTTGGATATAGTTTAATCCCGAATGTACTCAATACCTCAGCTTCTAATTCTTTAGCTTTTTCCTCAAAAACATTAGAAGAAGCTGTGTTATTAATTTCGTTTATAAAGACTTCAATCTGAGAAGCAGTATATTTCTGATTTAATACTGGTTGAACATAACCATTTCGTAAATGATCGAACATTTGACCGATTTCAGTTTTATCAATAGGTTCTTTAGTAGATATTTTAGTTATAAATGGATTAAGTATTTGGAAATATCTCTGAATTCTTGGATTTGATGCAACTTGATTCTGTAAATCTGTGGATAAGAAATATTCGATAAAATCTAGGAGTTCTTTTGAGTAAGTTACTTGTTTCTTATATGGTACTTCATTGTTAGATTCATATTTGTCATAAAATGTACGATTTTCTTTGACTTTAACTTTGTAATCTAACTTCTTATCAGTATCTTTTAGAACCAAAGAAATTGATGGGTTTCTCCCAATATCAAACACATGAAAAGGAGTATCATTTGGATTAAATTTCTTTTCACCGAAAGCTTTAATTGCCTCTAGAAAATTGCTCTTTCCAGAATTATTCTCACCAATCAAAGTTATTAGACCACCCATTTTATCAGAGATTGTTTTCACATAATTCAACTCGAGTTTAGTGGTTTCGTTAATTCCAATACTTCTAAAATTCGTAATGTCAATAAATCGTTCAATCATTGTTAGTTTTCTCCTTTATTATTTTTTTTAATGATTTTTGAAATGAAAGTATAACTGATTCCACACCTACTTGCTCAATAGCAGAGTTAATTAATTGCAAGGTGTCAGAATCTGCTCTAAGTTTCTCTATGAGGTTATCTACCGAACCATGACTTTCGTTTTGTCTGTTAAGTTCTATTATTTTATTTATAACCTCAATTTTGCTTGTTGTAGATTTTTGCATGATATAGTCAAAAATCACTTTAACCTTAAAATCTATGTTCTTGAACTCTTTTTTCTCATAGTCATCTAGAAATTTATAAAGCGTTGGTCTTGAGAAACCAAGATATGTAGATAACTCTGTTAGTCGAAGTTCAAGTGATTTGAGTTTTGTTCTCATTTTTATACCTCCCACATATAAGATATCACGCTTTACAGAAAATGTAAATACAAATTACATAAAATGTTAAAATATCTTGTTGATTACTGTTCTCTATGCCCTATCACGTGCTCAATCGAGTAATTTCAAATTTAGTTTTTAACTTTGCTACATGAATGTTATAATTAATTTATACATATTACGAGGTTGACATGAATAATTATGAAGTAGCTATCAATAGCGTTAGGATAGTATCTAAGACTTTAAATATCCCAGTACCACACATAAGCTTTTTTAATCCGTCAGAAATAACTAATAAAGAAACAACTGGGATGTATTTATTTGAATCTGACGAAGTCGTTTTTAATGAAGAATGGGTCGTTAATTCACCATGGATTGAAGTTGTTGTGACTGCATTTCATGAGACCAGACATGCTTATCAAGGGTATTGCATAAGAAATAATATTTATGAAGCTCATGAAACCTTGGATATATGGCACCACGAATTCAATAATTACCTAAAACCAAGTGGTATGAATAATGAGACAGATGACGTTGAGTATCTAAATCAATTTATAGAAATCGACGCCATTGCGTACACACACAAAACCATGCTAGAGCTCTTTAATGTTAAGAGTATTATTCCAAAAATAATTGATAAAGAAGTTAGACTGAGAATGATTAAGTTATAGGGGGTGAATTATGATTTCACTGGATGAATTACTGGAATCATTTTTGAACAAAAAAGATGACTCACAATATATAAACAACCTTTTAAAAGAAATGGAAGCAATCGACTATAAATTATACCGATATGTGTCTATTTCGAATGTAGATGAAATAGCAAAAATCAGTAAAGATAATCGAATACTAAAGAGACTATCAAAAAATAATCAATATGGCATTAGTTCTTTAGTTCAGTCTTTCCTTTTTCATAATAAGCCAGAATTTTTTAATGATCCTTTTGACTGTAACTTTGGAATGGGAATCAACGGTTTCTTTATGGAAATTATGGATATGTTTATGGATTATAAAAATCTCTCAAATGGTGTTAGAAGAATTGAAGAAGAAGAAATGAACATGTGTTTAGATAATTTTAGAGATTATATTAAGAATATGGACATTCCTGACTCTCTAAAAAATTTCCTTTTATTCACTTTTGAAGCAACATTCGACTCGATTAAAGAAGATCCAAATGATGAAATTAAAATGGAAGATATTCAGCAAAAATTCATGAATAAATTGCTAGATAACCCTAAATACCTGATAGACTTTATGAGACCTCAACTAAAAACAGATGCTGCTTTGCAAGGGATAATAAATCAGATTGACTCTAAGAAAGATAAACTTAGTGAATCTGTAGATGATATGAAACAGCTAAATTTAATTCAAAAACCTGATTTTAATGGATTCTTTCAAGTAGCAGGTAAGATGCTTAATCCTGCTGATATTATTTCCGCAACTACAAAAGCAAAAGATCAACTTAGTGATTATAACAAAAAAATATTTTCAATGATTAATTCTCAATTTGGTGTGTGTTCACTAACACAAAAATTTAATGATGTATTAATGTGGTCTCATTATGCGGATTCACACAAAGGATTTTTAATAGAATATGATTTACATGATTACATAGAAAGTCTAAGAGAAAACAATATCTTTCTATATCCAGTCAGTTATCAAGATGAAAGAGTGTCAATTGACGAGAATATTCTTCAGAAAATCAACATTCACGACATATCGATTGAGGGAAAAAACACTCTTGCTGTTCTTTTTCTTAAAGGTTTATTAACGAAAAAGAAGGATTGGGAGATTGAGAAGGAATGGAGATCAATTAGAATTTTGGGAAATCAAGATGTCTTATCTGAAATGGAACGCAGAAAAGTAAAATCTCCAAAGATTAATGGGATTTACTTTGGTAACAAGATGCCTGAAAGTGTGAAAAAAGGAATTTACAGATTAATAAAGATGAACCCAATTTTAAATAATTTAACTGTTTATGAAATGATTAATGATACTAGTAACTATCGATTGGAACCTCAAAAATATAACCCAAATTTCTAATTGTATAGTCTATAGCTAATGTGTTAAATATCGTGTATTTTACTGAAAATATGTTCCCACACTGGAAAAAGTCTGGAATGGGGGAACATAAAATGGCTAAAAATATGTTTCCGACGTACACGAACCGACATATTTTCGAGCAATCAGATAAACTCCACGCACGTCGAGTCTATATCATTGCTTTTACTAAAATGACAATTGACGACCACTTGACGACCTCTATAAAATATAATCAAAATTAAAAATAACATAAGAAATAGCCATCAGATCCTTTCAAAAGGTATCCGATGGCTTTTTTTCTCTATGTGAACAAATTTTGTCCATTGTGGGAACATATTTTAGGGGAAATCGAGCAACGAAAATAGCCGTTTGCTTGAAAGTGGGAACATATTGAACCCTAAAAAAAATCAGATAATAACGACTCGATAGTTCATAATTTTGAAATTCGCAATTTCTGTTTTTGATGATTTAGTATTGTTCATATTTATTGGAAAATAAAAGTGATAATAATTGGAATGAAACATTGATATAAATTGGATTCATGATATAATAGACTTAGAGGTGATTTGTATATGACTCCTGTAAATTATCGTAGAAGACTTATCGAACATGATATCGAAAATAAAATGAGATATAGTGGTGGTGTTGTTATTGAGGGTCCTAAATGGGCTGGTAAATCTACGACAGCAGAGCTATTTTCAAAAACAATCATTAAATTGCAAAACCCAATTGTAAAAAAACAGTATCAAACATTAGCAACTATTTCAAGAGATGATTTATTAGCAGGTGAAAAGCCAATTCTTTTTGACGAATGGCAAGAAGTTCCAGAACTATGGGATTTTATCAGATTAGACATTGATGAAAATAAATATAAAGGCGCATATATATTAACAGGTTCAACCAAAAAGCAAAATTTGCCTGTTTCACACACTGGAACAGGAAGAATAAATTCGATATATATGAGACCCATGAGTCTTTTTGAAAGTGGAGACTCAACAGGCAGTGTTTCACTAAGTGCTTTATTCAGGGGTGAGAAGCTAAAACCAGTAAAATCTAATATATCAATCAATGATATTGCCCAATTTATATGCCGAGGAGGCTGGCCGGAAAGTGTTGATTTGGCGGTTAGAGACCAATTGCTTGTCGCTAGAGATTTGCTAGAAAGCATTATAAAAAATGATGTTGATGAAGTAGACGGTATAAAAAAAGACAAAGAAAAAATGAGAAAATTGATAAGAAGTTATGCTAGAAATATATCGACTTTAGCCACAAGCAAAACAATTTATCAGGATCAAAATAACGAAGGTCTGTTGCTAGATTACAAAACATTTGACTCTTACGTTAATGCATTACAAAGATTATTTGTCATTGAAAATGTTAAAGCGTGGTCTCCACAAATTAGAAGTTCATCTACGATTAGAACATCAGATAAAAAACAGTTTGTTGATCCATCGATTGCTGTTGCAGCATTAGGATTATCCGTTGAAAAATTAAAAAATGATTTCAACACATTCGGATTTTTCTTTGAATCTATATGCACAAGAGATATAAAAATTTATGCTCAATCACTTAATGGTGAGGTATTTCATTATCTTGACTCCTCGGGTTTAGAAATTGATCTGATTATAGAATTAAATGATGGTAAATGGGCTGCAATTGAAGTGAAAATGGGTGAAAATGAGGTTGATAAAGCTGCAGAAAACCTAAAAAAGCTTGCGAATTTACATATGACTGTTAAACCCTCATTTTTGATGATTCTAACAAATACCCAATTAGGGTATCAAAGACAAGACGACGTATATGTCATACCAATAGGTTGCCTTAAACCATAATCTTCAAAATAACTAGTATCTTTGGCTTTCTATCAATAATTCACGAGAATCAAATCAATCAATAAACAAGATTAATTAGGAGTAATTCAATGATGAAAATAGGTTATAGTGTATTTGGTAAAGCATATGAGTATATGTTTAGAAATGATTTGCATGATAAGAATTCAATCGAACACACTTTATTTAAAAATATGATTTTGTTAGATGAAAATTCAAAATCAACTCTTTACAAAAAACCACATTCAATATCTAATAATATACGTAAACACGAACTATATGAACTTGCTCAGAAACATAAAGGCAGAAGTCTTATAGAATCTATCAATAATACCTTTGATTTTGTAAATAAAGTCGTTAGCAAGTTTGATACGCCATTTGAGAAAATGATTTTTGGTGGTACTGAAATGGAAATCATTAACAGAGGTAGTGATTGGTGTACCGATATTTCAAGAGTAGGAGCATCACTTTTACAATGTTTAGGTATACCAACTAGAATCATCATTTTAGTTAACTCATATAAAGCATACCACGGACATCAGATAGTAGAAGCTTATGTTGATGGGACATATGTGATGTGCGATTTTTTATATAGTGTCATTGGTAAATTAGACCAATATTATTCGGTCTATGATTTGCTGAAAGAGCCTAATTTGGTTCAAAAAATATACCAAACTAAAATAGAAGATTCAAAGCAATTGGATTACATTTTAGGTCTATATAATTTAGCAGCGATTTCTGAGTATGATATTTGCAAAGAACATAACTACTATATTTCTAAACCAAATGAATATTATCTCAACATGATGAATCTCAATCAAGATGGTACTTGGCAAATGAATGAAAATGAGTAAAAATGTTTGCTCATTTTATAACTGATGTATGTTTCTTTGGTATTCTTAAACAATGTCAAATATGTAAGGGGAAACATAGTAGAGCCGATTTCGATGTTTCTATAATACACACAAGGTTGGTTTTGCAAGCAATTTGGTCGTATCAAAGCATACTGATTTAGACAACATTTTCAGTGAAATATGTTTCCGATGTAAAAAAAGTCTGGAGTGAGAGAATATAAAATGCCTAAAAATATGTTTCCCATACACATTATTTGGCATAATTTCGAGCAATGGGAGTAACTCCACGCACGTCGAGTCTATATCATTGCTTTTACTAAAATGACACTTGGCGACCACTTGACAACCACTTGACGACCTCATAAAAATGTATTCAAATTTCAAAATAACATAAGAAAAAGCCATCAGATCCTTTCAAAAGGTATCCGATGGCTTTTTTTCTCTATGTGAACAAATTTTGCCCATTGTGGGAACATATTTTAAGGCAAATCGCGCAACGAAAATGTCGTTTGCTTGAAAGTGGGAACATATTTACCTTTAAAATGCTGTGATTTTATACAAGATCCATTCTGATAAAGATGTTATATCTCAATTTATGTAGTTTCCAGTTTTTGAATAATGATTTGATATTAGTCAAGTTTAATTAATATTCCTGTAGTAGTAATGGTAAGAATAATGGTATAATCAAGAAAAAATCGATTATTGGAGGGGTATTGATGAAAAAATGTTTATTATTTTTATTAGTAACTGTTTTAATTTTATCGCTTGTCGCATGTTCAGATGGTGATCCATACGATTCTGTGGTTTCAGGCGATTTTGTTTACACTCAATGGGATATGTCTGAAGCTGAAATTGCCATAATTGGATTAAGTGATGAAGGAAAAGTAAAAGATACACTTATTTTTCCTTCTATACTAGACGGGTTTAGAGTAACTCAAATTGGCTCTACATTTGGGTTAAATAATAGTGGACCTTTGAGAATAGAGAGAGCGAATAACATTTACTTTGCAAATTCGATTATAAATGTTAATACAAGTATAGAGTACTTGCAAAATAATGACGAGATTATAATAAATGTTTATCTAGGGGGATTGAATTTTGATTCAAGAATGTATGCATGGACATATAACATTCCTAATTCGAAAGTATATCTAGAAGAATCATTATACTTTGATTTAGTTAATAGTGAAGTGATTTATGGTAATTTTATAGCAGCAAACATAGAATATTATACTGATGAAGATACATTGTATTTTGTAGATAATGCTGAGGGTACTTTAGTTAATGTCATCCCACCAATACCATATAAAGCAGGGTATGAATTTGCTGGTTGGTTTAAAGATACTAATTACAATCAACCTTTTAAATTTGATGAAGAAATTATTCCAATGAAACAATTTGATGGTGAGAATAAATTGTTGAATATAACAAAAATTTATGCAAAATGGTTAGAAATATAGGAGGGGAATATCTATGATTAAGAAGATTAATATTTTGTTTATCAGTATTTTTATTACATCACTGGTAATATTACTGACTAGTACAAATACATATGCAGCTATCATCCAAAGTTTTACTATTAATGACACAGCTTTTGGATTGGTATGAATATGAACGATTATAACCATCTGTTTAAAAATAACTTAATCCACACTGTATTGTTAAATTTATAGGGAGGAAAAAGGATGAAACGAAAAACTAGATTTTTTACTGTATTAAATTATTTAGCATCAGTTTTACTATTAATTCTCTTGATTATGTTTATATTTGAAATAAAGAAAACAGAAAGTGCTTGGACATCAATCGGATTTATCTTTATCGGAGAAGTTTTTACTTTAATAGTGATTGCTCTCTTTATTCCATGGACTATATACTTAGTCAAAATGAAATACTCACAGATGAAATTATATTTTTATAGTCAGTTTGTACTCATATTGATGGTAATTATCACATTACTTTTTGGCTTTTTCTATAATTAACAATTAAGGAAGATTGAAAGGTGGAAGAAATGGAAAAAATTATATTTTTTTCACAAAGTGTGTGGTCTATGATTCGTGGACATAATCTATGATAAATAGTTCAATGACATAAATGTAGAGTGATATGATAAGCATGAGGTGATTAAAAAATGGACCCAATTCAATGTGGACAATTTATACAGCAACTAAGAAAAGAGAGAAGACTAACTCAAACTGAGCTTGCGGATTTGTTACAGGTGACAAATAAAGCTATCTCTAGATGGGAAACTGGTGAAGGATTTCCAGATGTAATGATACTTCCTAAACTATCAAGTATGCTTGGAGTAACCGTTTATGATAAACGAATAAGATACATTCTATATAAGTTCTTATCTGCTTTAGAAGAAGGGATTAGGGGATATATATCAAATCATTATAATTCAATGGATAAAATCAAATCCTTATCAATGTGCTTTTATGCCAATAAAGTGGACACAGAAAGTATTAATAATGCTTGTTTTCAGGCAAAATATGTTTCTCATGTACGAAAAGTCTTGTAAATGGGAACATAAAAGGGCTAAAAATATGTTTCCCACGCACAATATTCTGCATTTTTGCGAGCAATGGGAGTAACTCCACGCATGTCGAATCAATTGCCTATCTGACATTAAAATAAAGATATATAACATTAAGGAGATAATGAAGATGACCTATTTATTTATCGTAAACGATTCACCCTATGGTAATGAAAAGCCATATAATGCTTTAAGATTAGCCATGACACTTCAAAAAGATCATGATGCTGTTGTTAACATGTTTTTTATGGGTGATAGCGTTGTTTGTGCCATGAAAAATCAGAAAACGCCAGATGGCTTTTACAACATTGAGCGTATGATCAAGGCAGTTACCAGAAAAAATGGTGGCATTTATCTTTGTGGTACATGCCTAGATGCTAGAGGTATGACTGAAGATCACCTGATTGAATCAACCAAACGAAGTACAATGACTGAATTAGGTGAACTGACAGTTAAAGCAGATAAAGTTTTAGCATTCTAGTCTTGATTTGATGTGTCTGAAGAAGCACTTTGATTATACTTTGATATGATAGTGGTATCATGTTAAGAAAAAGGTGACAGTGATGCTTAACCAAATACAACCTTTTATACCGGCTAAAGATTTTCAACTTTCAAAACAATTCTATCAAGATCTAGGATTTAAACTTATCTATGAAGATAGTCAAATCATACTCTTTGAAAAAGATAAGGTTCGCCTTTTTATTCAGCGTTTCTATGATACTTTTTTTGCAGAAAACCTTGTGTTCCAACTTTATGTTGATGATATTGAACAGATACATCAACTTTTATCATCTTTACTAACCAAATACCCCATGATTAAAATATCAAAAATGAAACAAGCGCACTATGGAATGACATTTACCTTAATTGAACCTAGTGGGGTTCTCTTTCATATCACAGATCCATCAAGAAAATAAAAAACATAAGGAGGTAAAAAAATGGAAGATAAAGAAGTATGTTGCTGTCACAACGTGACAGTAAATGATATCTTAAAACATATTCAAGAAGGTGTTCGTGATTTTAAAACCCTTCAAGAAAAAACAAAGATAGGTACAGATTGTCCACCTTGTAAAGAAGACAATGAATTATTATTTAAAGAACTTCTTCAACGTGATATAAGTAAATAGCGTGTCAATTAGTTCTTAATCAGAGATGAACCTGTGTGTTCTCTCTTTTTTTACAAAAATCTTTCTTTTTTTATTCATTTAAGAAAAACGTAAGAGATAAAATGCTATGATATGTATAAAATAGACGTCACTGATGGAAAATACCTATCTCTGAAAAGGAGACACCATGATGAAAAAAGATAATGTTGTGAATTTAAGAAGATTGATTTTATATCCTTTACTTATTTTTTTATCCATCATTTTGTGTATTGGATTATTGACATATCGCCTTAATTATCAAAGCTCAAAAATTCAATTTAACACGTATCAACATAGTTTATCTGATTCCTTTTCTGAGCAAATAGCACATAATTTTATGATGCAAGAAACTTTAATGCATGAAATTGATGAGAAAAATCGATTAACTGCAGAGTTATCTCTTGATCATCGTGCATTTTTAAGCAATGAATTTTTGTTTGATCTTTCTCAAACGATGGGTGTCGATTACATTTGGTTTTACTCACCTACCGGTGAAGTTATCTATGATTCTACAGAAGAATATATCGGATGGACACCTGATGAAGGTGACTGGATTGATACGTTTATTGATAGTGGAGAAGATGTTTTAATTACAGATATTAGACCTGGTGATGATATGAACACTTTGATTAAAAGTGTGTTCATGAAAGACGATGATGGGTATTTTGTTGAGGTTGCATTTAGTGTAAGTTCGATCATGGATATCCTTTCATCGTATGACGTTCAAGCGATGGTTGATCACCTTGCAAGTGAAAATGAATCAATCTATTATGTTTTATTTGTTGATAAAAATTATATCGCAGTTGCTGATTCTGATCATCAAGATATTGGTGTTGATTATTCGGGTGATGAACAGTATGAACAGGCGATGCAGGGAACAACCAATGGTGTTAACTGGTATTATGATGATGTTAAAGAAAATGTTTATGAAGTTGCATCTCCCGTTTATCTCGATGGTGAAGTCATTGGTATATTAGGTGTTGGTTATGCACTGCATTCCTTAAACGCAGTTTTATTAGGCCATCTTCTAAATACACTTTTTACCAGCATTATTATTGTAGCTGCTTATGT
>MIDA01000046.1:0-5568 GCA_001830045.1 Tenericutes bacterium RIFOXYA12_FULL_35_10
TTTCATGTGTTTTCTTTTTCACGTGCTTTAAGACTTCATGAAGATCAATGAGTCTAATCATATGTGAAGGTCTTCCAACCTCTGATGGAACATATTCATCCTTATAATCTTCATGTAATACGATAGGGTTAACTTTTTTAAGAAGTACCATTTCTTCAACCTGATGCAAATCATTTTGAATGATGTATCCGATGATTTCTTGTTGATGTTTGATGATATAGGCTTCATAGCCATCCATTTGAAGTGAATAGACAAAATCTTGATAATAACTTAATGTTCTGACATCATGGCTATATGCACTAAAGCGTTTTTGATAGATGTCTAATAGAAGTGACATGTTAGATGTTTGTTCAATGACACATCCTTCTAAGATCTCATAATCTCCAACACGTTCCTCGTGTCCAACCTCGGTAAATCCGAGGCCACGATAGACATCAGGTTTATCTGTTTTTAAAATGATCCAAGGTACACCTTTTTTCTCACATTCATGAATGAAATTAACAAGTAACATCTTCATGTAACCGCGTCTTCTATAATCTGGGTGTGTGGATGCTGCTACAATCATGGGGATTTCAATCTGTTTGCCTTTAATTTCATAGGTATTCATTCTAATATGAAATGCGGATTTCATCATCTGATCTTCATAGGTGTAGCGCATCATATCTTCTTTGTAGTGATGAAGAAAGAAGTAATCTCTATAAGGTTTTGAATCTTCATCAAAGGTTTTTTGATAAAGTTCATAAGCTCTTTTCGTAAACAGTCTAAAAATGACTGCATATTTTAAATCTTTGATATAAGGATGATACGATAGTTTTGCATGTCTTAATTCTGGAAGTCCAAGGTCTTCTTGTCTGTTGATAAATTTAACAGAGGTAAATGCATGAACTGCGGTTTGATGAGCTAACATTTGATAACTTCCGATATAGGTGGTATCTGCTTTTTCAAATAAGACAATACCGATGTTTGAAGGTGATATCACAGAGATGGACATACCAATAATCTTTTCATCAACGAGAAGAAGATAGCTGATATAATCAAGTCCTGATTCAATTAAATTTAAGGTTTTATTAAACGCATCTAAATCATCTGATGCTCCACCTCGTTCAACATAACGATTGATAAATTGTTTAACGTTTAATCTGTCAACAGCTTCATAATGTCTAAAGGTGTAGTTAAATTTCTTTTTGAATTGTGAAATCAAATTTCTCTTCCGATGAAATGCTTGACCTTTGAGTTCAATTAACATGTGAGGATCATATAAGTATTCAGAAAGTTTATCATCAACTAAAAAAAGAGCATTTTCAAAAGGGATCAGTGATTTCATTTCTTCAGTGATTCCAATGAGTCTTGCTTCTGGGAATCTCGTTTTAATGAAATAAACGCCTTTTGTAAAATCTTCTAAAGATTTAGCAACAGGCGGAAAAAACCACAGTTCTTTATGTTTTTTACAGCGGATATAACCGATATCATCTTTCCACATAATCTCAATGCATTCATCTTTTGACCATGATAAAAGATTTAAAAAGATGAGTTCAGAAGCCATATAGTTTTGATAAAGTGGATTAGACTTGAATGTTTGTTCAAATAACTTCTCGTCATCCAATGATAAGATTCTAAAATGATGCATACATACTCCTTGATGTTTTAAATCATACATAGATATCTTATCTTAAAAGATATAGGGATGTAAAGAAAGGTAATAAGAAAAAAGATTAATGTTGAAAATGTTCATTGCTGTTCTTTCGAAACGCATATAAGCCTTTAGAAGAAGATAGAGATCTAGTCTCATACTTTTTTCATTATTGGCATCAAATAATTGAATTCAAATTTATATCTAAAAATACCCCCAAAAATCCCCTCATTTTTTGATTTGATTATCCCCCTAACCAATGGCTTCATGAAGCCAATAAGTTGATTTTCAAAAAATGATGAAAAAAATATTTAAAAAAAAGTAGATAAAACGCTTGAAATAATTTAAAAAAGGGCTATAATTATTGCTTGTAAAAGAATATAAACTATGAGGAGTCTCAAGGTGAACAAAAAACCCTTAATCGAATTAATCAATGTCACAAAATCTTACGACGGTGAGAAGGTTGTTGACAACTTAAATCTTACCATTTATGAAAATGAATTTGTTACACTGCTTGGTCCGTCAGGATGCGGGAAAACGACAACACTACGTATGATTGGTGGTTTCGTCCAACCTGATGATGGTCAAATCATCATCAATGGAAAGATTTTTAATGATCTTCCACCCTACGCACGTCCCATCCACACTGTGTTTCAACGTTATGCGCTTTTCCCACATTTAAATGTGTTAGAAAACGTTGCCTTTGGACTTCGTAATCGTAACCAAGAGTATTTAACAAACTTCTTCGGACAACAAGAAATTGATCGTCTTTATAAAGAAGCTAATCCAACGCATGAAAAGAAGAATGCAAGAGCGCTTCATAAAGTCATCCAAAAAATGATTGATAAAGCTGCGGCAGATGCGCTTGCTTTAGTGAAGTTGACCGGGTTTGAAAACCGTAAGATTGATCAAATCTCTGGTGGACAGCAACAAAGAGTTGCACTCGCACGTGCAATTGTTAATAAGCCACAAATCTTATTACTCGATGAACCACTTGCAGCACTTGACTTAAAATTACGTCAAAACATGCAATATGAACTTAAAGAAATGCAAACCAAACTTGGTATTACCTTCATCTTCGTCACCCATGACCAAGAAGAAGCAATGACCATGTCAGATCGTATCGTTGTGATGAGAAGTGGGTTAATCCAACAACTGGGTACACCTAAATCCATTTATAATGAACCTGTTAACCGTTATGTTGCTAACTTCATCGGTGAAACAAACATCTTCCCAGGAACTTACGTGAAAAAAGATTTAGTCAATTTCTTAGGTGTTGATTTCAAATCTCAAGGATATAACTTTGAAAACAACGAAGCAGTTGATGTTGTCATTCGTCCTGAAGATTTCGATGTCGTCGACCTTGAAAAAGCGAAACTCGTTGGAAAAGTGACATTCTCACTTTTCAAAGGTGTTCATAACGAACTTGATGTCGATATTAATGGTGTAAAAGTCATGGTTAATACCTACGAAACCTATGAAGTAGGTCAATCGATTGGTTTATCCGTAGATCCCTATGAGATTCACATGATGAAGGTCGAAAACAATGGGTAAAACATTCAAGGTACTTGCCATACCTTATCAGATATGGCTCTATATCTTGGTGTTTGTTCCTCTGATTGCGATGGTTTTAATCGCAGTTTCCAACTACGATTCATCTGTTCCACTCAATCAGATCAACATCTCACTAAATCACTGGTCGATTTTAGTACAACGCCAAAATATGATTGCATTTAGAAACAGTGTGGTCTTTGCAGTCTTAACGACACTGATTTCATTCGTGTTAGGTTATTTTGCAGCTTATCATATCTTTCAATCGAAGTTTAAAAATAAGTTTATTATCCTAACGATTGTGATTTTACCTATGTGGTCGAATTTAATCTTAAGAGTTGATGCACTGAATAACATTTTCTCGCAAAATAACATTATTTCATCCATTATCGGTTTCTCACCCTTTGGTAATATCACAGGTAAACCGATTGCGATATTAATCGGTTTAGTGTTTACTTATTTACCGTTTATGATTTTACCGGTTTACACAGCATTAGAGAAAATCGATTATGCACTTCAAGAAGCAGCACTTGATTTAGGTTTAACACCCTTTAAAAAGTTTTGGAAGGTCATCTTTCCACTTTCGATTAAAGGCGTTGTGACTGGATCTATCATGGTTTTCTTACCGACTTTAGCAGGATTTGCGATTCCAAAGATTTTAGGAAAAGGTAATTTCTTATTTATCGGTAATGTCATTGAAAATAAACTTCTTTCATCAACCATTTTCTATAACCATGGATCTTTACTTGCTGTTGTTATCTTAGTCTTCATTTTAGGATCAATTCTACTCTTGACCAGATTTGATAAGGAAGGGGAAACACTCTTATGACAAACGAAAAGAACTACCCCAGAGCAACCCTTCAAGAATATGGTTATAAAGATTTTAGTAAGTTTGAAAAACCAGTAAAGATTTTAAAGCATATTTTATTCTTTGTGATATTTCTTATGTTATACTTATCTATCATCGTGATCGCTATTCAATCGGTGAATTCATCGGTGAGAACCTCAGAATTCTTAAGCATTACGTTTGATTGGTATCCTAACATTTTACAAGAAGAAGATTTAATGACCGCCATTAGAAATACGTTTATCGTTTCGTTTGTTGCAACCTCGATTGCAACCGTTGCGGGTACCTTCTTCGCTGTTGGTTTATATTCATTAGAAAAGAAGAAAAGACAGAAGATCATGCTTTTAAACAATGTCCCTATGCTTAATGCGGACATTGTGACAGGTTTTTCACTCATGCTGATGTTTCGTCTGATGATGCCACTGTTTCCAAATATCTTTGGAATCTTCACACTCGTGATGGCGCATCTATTCTTCACATTCCCTTATGTCGTATTATCTGTCATGCCAAAATTAAAGGAAACAGATCCGAACTTAATGGACGCTGCTTTAGATTTAGGGATTAAACCTTACAAAGCACTCATTAAAGTGGTCATTCCAGCCATTAAGGCAGGTATTTTCTCTGGTATGCTTTTAGCACTTACCATGAGTATCGATGACTTTGTCATCAGTTATTTTAACACCGGTGCTGGATTTGATAACTTATCGATCTGGATTTACGGGGTTATTGGAAGACGGAACCTCACCCCTTCTGTGTACGCGTTCTCTACGTTGTTAACGATTTTCACATTGGCGGGTTTGATGGGATATACATTTATTCAACATTCAAAGAAAGGTAAAAAAGGTGAGTTAAAGTGAAGAAAATTCTCTTCTTATTGGTTATGGCACTAGCTGCCCTCGGACTTGCTAGCTGTGATACACGTCCAGTCTTAAATATTTTAAACTGGGGCGAGTATATTAATGATGAAGTTGTTGCAAACTTCGAAGAAGAATACGGCATCAACGTGAAAATCAGCGTCGCTGATTCTAACGAATTGTTTTACTCCAAGATCAAGAGTGGTACAACACCTTTTGATTTAGTCATTCCATCGGACTATATGATTGAAAAGATGGCTGAAGAAGATATGCTGATCGAATTAGATTACGCACAACTTCCTAATTTTAATGAAGTAACCTACATGGACGGCGTTGAACAAATCTTTGATTCAATGACTGCTACCACACTTGAAAGAAATGGTCAAACCATTGATTACAAAGAATTCATGGTTCCTTATTTCTGGGGTACATTTGGTATCATCTATAACAACAGAGTTGATGGTTTAGAAGAAGCATTAAACCAACATGGTTGGGCAGCATATTTTAATGCTGCTACGCATTTTCCAAATGCAAGACGTGGTATGTATGACGTTGCACAAATGGTTTACGCAGCTGCACTGTTATACCGTAATGAAAATCCAAACAACTTCTCAAGTGCTTTATTAGAACAAGCAAGAGTTGATGTCGTTGGTGCTGACTTTATGGAATGGGGCGATGATATGTTA
>MIDA01000046.1:5644-10717 GCA_001830045.1 Tenericutes bacterium RIFOXYA12_FULL_35_10
AAATTGATGAAGGTAAAACTTTAGCTGAAGTTCAAGAAGAATTTGATATCTACATCCCCAGTAACACGCTCGTGTTTATTGATGCGATGGTTATTCCAAACACTGCAAAAAACATTGATCGCGCACACTTATTCATTAACTATTTATTAGACCCAGAAGTGGTTGCGTTAAACTCTGAAGTTGTTGGTTATGCAACAGCATTAGAAGAAGCATACGATATTATCGTAAGCTACGCTGATTCTACAGATCATTACAAACGTAACTGGGCATTAGCAAACTTAGCATACTACAACAAAGATCGTCAAGGTCAATTCTACCCCATGACAACACTCAGCCCACAAGACATTGATGCGATTAACTCAATGGTCCAACAAGTGATCACTGGTTAAAATGATTTTAAGGAAATCATGCATGTCATGGTTTCCTTTTTATTTTAGAAAAACATTTGAAATGGTAACAATGTATAATGAGGTTATAAAACATGCGATATGACATCATTTCAATCTAAAAAAAACTTCTTTTTCACATATTTTAAGATATAAAACCTTTTACTATCTTTTTTTCTATGTAGTTTCGTTTGAATTAAATTTAAAAATGTTATAATATTTTTGATACATAAGATGATAACCAACGAAAATGAGGAGGCCCTTATGAACGAACAACAACTCGAATCAACCAATGAAATTAGTCTACTTGATTTAATCAAAATCTTGAGAAGTAACATGCTTTTGATTATCATCGCTACACTGCTCTTTGGCCTTATAGCTGGAGCATATGCTTACTTTATTGCAGATCCACAATACAAATCGAATGCGTATGTGATGGTCCAAGTGCAAGTTGAATCTGGAACAAATGATTCTTTTGACTTAGTCAATGCACAACGCCTTATGGCAACCGCAGCAGATTTAATCTCGATGCCGATTGTCTTAGAGAAAGTTGTAACAGACTTAAATTTAAGTATCTCAGCTGCACAACTTGAATCTAATCTAACCGTATCTTCATCAACCACAAGCTACTTTATTAACGTATCTTATTTAGCAGGAGATCCTGCAGATTCTAAAGCAATCGTCAATGAAGTCATTGATGAGGCGATTGCATTCGCGAATGCAAACGTTGCGATTCTCGAAAACAATATCATTCGAACATCGACTGCAAAAGATGGTGTTTACGATTCACCAAATAAAGTTTTATATGTCGTGATCGGCATTATCTTAGGTGGTATCGTTGGTGTTGGTATTGCCTTTGTTAAAGAGTTATTTAATAACACCTTTAGAACCAAGGATCAACTTGAACAAGCATTTGGTATTCAAGTATTAGGCGTCATTCCAGAATTTGAAGTGAAGGAGACACGCGTATGAGCAAGAAGAAGATTTTTAATAGCGAACGTAACGAACGTTATGACTATTTAGTCACCAAAGAACAACCACTCTCCTATACCGCTGAATCTTTTCAAAAGGTCATTATTAACCTAGATTATGCCAATATTGATGGCAAAATCAAACTTGTTCAATTCACTTCAACACTTGCATCTGAAGGTAAATCAACTTTCGTATCAAATTTAGCTTTCTTACTCGGTCAAAAAGATAAGAAAGTTATCTTAATCGACCTTGATTTAAGAAAACCTAAAATGCAACGTGTCTTTAACGTACCTAACAAAAACGGTTTAACCGATTATCTATCTGGTAAAATTAGTTATGAAGAACTCATTCAACATAGTGCTGATTTTGATTTTGATTTTATCGTTGCTGGTGAAAAAACAACGGCTGTTGTTAACGTTTTAGAGTCAGCAAAGATGAAAGAACTTATTGTAAAACTGAGAGAACAATATGACTACGTCTTATTAGATACACCTCCCGTGATCGCTGTTTCTGATGCGCTTTATGTTGCCAGAAATGCAGATGGTGTTGTCTTTATTGTTGCTCAAGGGGTTGCTAAGAAGACACTTGTTAAAGAAGCGATTCAAAACTTAAAAAATAACAATGTACATGTCATTGGTACTGTGTTAACTCAAGTTAGCTTAAAAGGCGGCGAGTACGGCTATGGCTATGATTATAGCTATAAGTACGAAGACTAATGTTTGTTGATCTGCATACCCATATTCTATATAACGTCGATGATGGTTCAAAAGATTTAGATTTCTCTTTAAAAATGCTTGAAAAGCAAGTTGAAGAAGGGGTCTATCATGTGGTTTTGACACCTCATGTTCAATCGAAGGTTCAAAAAGCAACGAGAAAAGAACATATCGCACGTTTAGAAGAATTAAAGAACGCTGTTAAAGAAAAGGGGTTACCCATTCATTTAACACTGGGTGCTGAAGTTCAATATCGCTCTCATTTAACACCTGATTATAAAGACTATACTTTTGGTAATTCAAATTATCTTTTAGTCGAGTTTTCAACCAAAGAAGAACAACCCATTGAAGAAATCGTATACGATTTATCTAGAATGGGATTTAAAGTGATTATCGCACACATCGAAAGATACGCTTATCTCAGTTTATCTGATATGGAAATGATTAGAAGAACCGGTGCACTGATTCAAGTCAATACAACATCGATCTTAGGTCTTGATAAAGCAGTCAAAGCGAAACACGTCATTAAGATGATCAAACTTGGTTTAGTCGATCTCATTTCAAGTGATTGTCATAACTTAGAAGCTAGATGTCCTAATATGATGACATGTTATACTTTTTTAAAGAAACATGTTGAAGAAGATGTCTTAATCAAAATCTTTAATGAAAATCCAAAACAAATCATTGATGCAATATCTTAATGGATATTGCATTTTTTCATTGAAAGATGTGATTGAAAGTTTCAAATGATGCTTCATGTCTTTGAATTGAGTTTTAACTTTGGTATAATGGAGATATCAAAAAAAGGAGTACTCACCATGGTCGTAGAAATGTTTAACCTTCCATACTTCATTTATATAGCAGCTGCTTTTTTACTTACGTGGATTTCCATCAAGTTTCTTGATCGAAAAAATGAAAAATTTAGATATTGGTTTATCTATGGTTTAATCCTTTTTAATCTCTTTGTTCACTTTGCTAAAACGTTAATTTATCCCTATACAACTTTAGGATTTCCTGAAATCATCACGAAAGTCTCATTTGAAAATATTTGTGCAGTCTCTGCACTGCTCTTCCCAGTTTTATTTTTTGCGAAAAATAAAACATTAAGAGATTATATGGTGATGGTTGGTGTTGCATCAGGTATCATTACTTTCATTTACCCGATTGATGCGATAAGTTCACTTTTTAATGCCGTTGAAATTGGCGTTAAACCTGCATTTAGTTTAGAAGTGATCAGATTCTATTTCTCACACTTCTTAATTTTCTTATCACCATTCTTGATGTTACATTATAAGATCCATGAATTATCGTTTAAAAGAGCTTATCGTGCACCTTTGATGTTACTTTCTATTTTAGTCATTATCTTTATTAATGAAACACTGATTACATTATTTGGTTGGGTACCTAAAGAACAGTTCTTTGACCCACAACACAGAAACCCATCCTTTATCTTTGGTGTACGTGGTGATCTTTCCGGATTAGGTATGGTTTTAGGTGTTTTAGTGCCTGGATTCTTTAGAGTTAACCCATTCTTCTCAGGACATGCCTATTTTCCTGTGTTATGGCTTTTATTTCCAGCAATGATCTATGGATCGTTGATTGCACTGATCTTTATGCTTATCTATGATACAGATACCACATTAAAGTTCTTTAAATTAAAAGCAAGACTTCCTAAGGAAGAAGAAACAACAATTTCTTAATCTAACATCATCACACGCATTGTGTGATGATTCATCCTTTATCATTGAAAACGCTTACCATACAAAATAAACGAAAAGGACTGATTTATGATGCATGAAAGACCCAAAGGTTATTCTTACACAAAAGCGAGTAAAATCTATATCTCACACTTTAAAAATGGTGTTTGGGATGAAGGTAGACTTGATGCTAATGATCAATTAACGATCTCTGGATTATCCACATCACTTCATTATGGACAGGAATGTTTTGAAGGATTAAAAGCATACCGAAGAAAAGATGGGAAAATTCAACTCTTTAGAGTAGAAGATAACGCAAGACGCTTTCAAATGTCTTGTAGCCATATGGTGATGCCTTTAATTTCCGTTGAGCGCTTCGTTGAAGCGGTCAAAAGGGTTGTTTTAGCAAATGAAGCCTTTATACCTCCTTATGGTTTTAAAGATACACTCTACATCAGACCCTTTATGATTGGTGTAGGTGATAATCTTGGTTTAAGAGCAGCTCCTGAATACATTTTCGCAATCATCGTCTCACCGGTCGGCTCTTATTTTAATGGTGAAGTTAAACCGGTTGATTTAGTAGTTTCAGAGTTTGACAGAGCAGCTCCACATGGCACAGGTCATGTGAAAGTTGGCGGTAATTATGCAGCATCATTACTTGCTCAAACCAAAGCAAGAAAAGATGGATTTGCAGATTGTATTTTCTTAGATCCAATCTCACACACGAAGATTGAAGAGGTTGGTGCAGCGAATTTCTTTGGAATCACTAAAGAAAAACAGTATATTACACCAAAATCACCTTCGATCCTTGACAGTATCACCAATCGTTCGTTAAAATATTTAGCAAAGCATCATTTAAATCTTGAAGTGATTGAAGGAGACATCTTTATCGATCACCTTAAACATTTAGAAGAAGCAGGTGCGTGTGGTACAGCAGCGGTGATCACACCGATTGGTACGATCACACATCACGGTAAAAAACATATTTTCCCAGCGTCAAATCAAATGGGAGAATATACAAAGAAGTTGTACGATTTATTAACAGGTATCCAATTTGGGGATATCGAAGATCCAATGGGGTGGGTTACTGTATTATAGAAGAGGTGCCCGATGAAATTACAAGTTAAACACGTGGTGAAATGGATTAAGACACATAAGAAACTATTGACGGTTGTTTTTTCAGCCGTCTTTATGTTATCTGATTATCTTTTAATGCGGTTTGTCATTCCAAATAACCATTTAGCATTTTCTCATTTGATGTATATCGCAATCATCTTAATGGGGAGTGTCTATGGTCCTTATGTC
>MIDA01000046.1:10740-12208 GCA_001830045.1 Tenericutes bacterium RIFOXYA12_FULL_35_10
AGGTTTAATGGTAGGATTCTTCATGCCAGGAGATACAACAACAGGAGAACCTCAGTTTTGGTTAGACTGGATGGTCAGAATGTCAATAATGATTACAGCAGGTACCATCACGGGTTTATTTGGAAGATTTTATGAACATGCGAATAAAAGAATTAAAGATATGGAGATCAGAAATGCTGATTCTGGTTTATATAATGTGAACTATTTAAGAACAGCGATTCTTGTCAACCGTCAAACATATACGATCGCATCTGTTATTATCTCAAATCATGAATCTATAACAGAAGTTATGGGCTATGAATCGTATTATCACTATTTAAAAAATATCGAACGTTTATTTAAACAAAAATATGTCGATGTGATCTTGATTCAACCTGCAGTAAATCAGTTGTGGATTTTAAAACCATCGATTGATTTTGATGCAGAAATCGAAAGTTTCTTATCTGTGATCCAAGATGCATCGATGCTAGGTACACAACATCTGTTTGTTGACTACGCGATGGGATTTGTTCAAAAAAGACATTTAAATGAAAAAAATATCTCGAAATACTTCACACAATCTGATATGGCCGCAAGCGAAGCAAAAGCAAAGAATTTAACCCATATGACCTATTCAGATTTAAATACGCAGCGTCAATTTGAGTATGAGCTTTTAACCGATTTTCAAGGCTCACTTTATGATGGTTCAATTTATATGATGTATCAACCTAAAGTTGATTTGAAAACGAAAAAACCAACCGGACTAGAAGCACTGATGCGCTGGGATCACCCAGAGAAAAAATCAGTACTCCCCGATCAATTCATTCATGCTGTTGAAAAGACGAACATGATTCATGAAATGACACTTCAAGTATTTAGGTGGTCTTTGAGTTATCAAAAGAAGTTAAATGATAAGGGATTATTCTTACCCATTTCAATTAACATATCAACGAGAAATCTCTACGATGAAAACTTCTTCAAGAAAATGATGAGAATTCTAAATGAATATCAAGTGAAACCTAAATTTGTTGAACTTGAAATCACTGAGACGGTTTTAATGGAAAATCCAGATATGAGTAAAAAAGTGCTTGAAAAATTCGCGAACGAAGGCTTTAGAATCGCGATTGATGACTTTGGTAAAGGTTATTCATCACTTGCTTATTTAGCACAATTTCCCATTAACATCATTAAAATTGATCGCATTTTCACAAGACAGATCTTAGTCAACCCAACCACACAACATATCGTAAAAGCAACCATCGATTTAGCCAAACAATTAGGCTATGAAGTCTTAATTGAAGGTATTGAAGATAAAGAAACAGCTGATTTATTAGAAAGATTAGGTTGTCATTCTGCACAAGGTTATTTCTTCTTGAAACCTAAAAAAGAAGATGAAGTTATAACTTACTTAAAACAATACAGAGAAACATGAAAAAAAGGTGGAGTTTAGGCTTCACCTTTTAATTGTTCTAAGTAATGATATCTGTAA
>MIDA01000047.1 GCA_001830045.1 Tenericutes bacterium RIFOXYA12_FULL_35_10
ATTATTTGTCAAAAGATTTAATAGAACTTTATCTCAACCTATAGCGAATGAAATTCAAAAAATATGGGAAAGACATAATGCTTTTGAGAAAGAATTTCGAGATTATTTCATGAGTATAATTGACAAGCTTGAAGGCTCAAAATAACACAATCTTATAATTAACTGTTTCAATGTTTTTATTCATAGAAACACATTTACTTTCAAGCAACGGCTTCATAGTCGCTGCTTTTTTCATATCGTCCATCGTTAACTTTTTATTAGTAACATTAATGATGAACACATAGTTTTCTGGATCTACGATTACTAGGTTACTGAATATGCTTTTAACCATATCAGGATCAATCTCCTGGATTGGATAGTCATAAGAAGTAATCAGCTTTTTCACCATATCAGGATATTTATACATTTCGCTGTTCTCAAAATACTTATCTTCTAGTTGTACATACTCAACACTGAATTTTGTAATCACATCTTCAAGTTGAAACATCAATGCAGTATCAGAAGAATCCAGAATCTTCTTATCTTTGATCTTGTAATACTCTTGCTTATAGCCCGCTACCAGGTTAGCCAATGTGATTAATTCTAGTTCGAGATCATATTCTTTAAGAAGTAGTTTCACTTGCTTGTCGTACTTGGCTTCCAAGTCGCTAAAATTGCGTCCTAACGAGTTCATCGCTCTTTTAAGAACGTGTTTAGCAGTCTTCATATAAAGCCTTGGAGAATCGCTTTTCCGTTGGTATTCATTCTCAAGCAAATCGTAGTCACTATTATCGACATCGATTTGTTTACGATGAAGATACGCTTCATGATTTAGCGAGAAGATGAAGTTTTTTAAGTCAATGGTTCTAGAAGGTCTTTTGATGTAAGCCTGTTTAGATTGACTTAATATTTCTTGAACTTTATCAAACGTTGCTAAATCAATGATTTCAGGGTGATGATTCTTAATTACATAAAGTGGTCTATCACCATCGTTGATGGCTCTAGTCTTTTCTAAGCCTTCTATTTTTGTATAAGTCTTTCCACGGATGATTTGTCCAGTATATCTAATATCTGTAAGTATGTTTTTAATCTGAGTATATTTATTGATAGGTCTACCTTGTTTGGTCTTTACATCGAGGCTTTTAACATATTCAACAATCCTTTTCATTGGATACTCTTTCATGGTCATATCAAAGATAACTTGGATAACTTCAGTTTCTAATGAGTTGATGACCATTTGTCTATCTTTGGTAATGTCATAACCAAAGACTGGTCTAAGGGGAACTATACCTTTCTCAGCTCTTTTCTGATGACCCCATGAGATGTTTTGTGACATCGATTGTGATTCAGCTTCAGCCATACCAGCCATCATCGTCAGTATCATATCAATGGTTGTATCTAGACTTGAAATGTTTTCTTTTTCGAAGTAGAACTCGACACCTTTTTTTCTGGTGTCTTGAATGACATTTAATGCATCAATGGTGTTTCTAGCAAACCTAGATAGCGATTTAACTAAGACAAGATCTATTCTACCTTCATCAATCTTTTTAAGTAGTGCTTGCAGACCATCACGTTTTTTCATCGAAGTACCTGATTTACCATGATCATAATAGATCCCTGCAAATGCATAGTCTTTATTGAATATTATCTCTTTAACATAATGAGCAATCTGTATATCTAAAGATGATTCCTGGAGTTCTTGTTTAGTGGATACTCTAGCATAAGCAGCAACCCTTTTTTTTCCTTTACTTGCTTGTTTTGTTTTATTGGATTCAATGACTCTAATTTCTTTCATAGATAACCACCTCATAGTATATGTTTTCTCTTGTATCTAAATCATAGTAAGTTCCCTTCATTAAGATAGGGAGTTCCTTCAAAGTATTCATTTGTTCATGTAATTCATCAATGGTAATGAATGTATCATCAATCACGTATCTCACGTGATTTTGACCCATCATTAAGACGATACCGAAGAAGCTCTTAATGATGCTTGTATCCTGGTAGTTGGTATCGATAAAGCTCTTTAATGCGTAGAACCTACGTCTCATTAAGTGTTCTTTAGTGATGTCTTGAGTCAATGCTTCAATATGCTTTGTAATGCTGTTATACTCGATTTCTAGACGTCGATATTCTTTCTTATAGTCACTATCGGATAATGAACTGTGTATTCGGTTATTCACATGAGCCTTCAGTTTATTGCCTAGATCAACACGATCTAGTTTTAAGTTCTGAAGTTGCTCATGTGAGTTATTCTTTTTAAGGGTTTGTTCCATATAGAATAAAATGCTATCTTGCATATCCTTTGTTTTCGTCATGGTCTCAACGACATGAAGTGTTGCGCGTTCTAAGAGTGGTTCATGAATCGAATGGTTATCACATTCCATTGGGTTATTTCTCGAAGTATGGCACTTTAGCATACTCTTTTTAAATGTTGTTCCAGAGTTATGCATTTTTGAGTTAAACATGCGTTTACACTGGCTACAATAAACCAAACCTTTCATTGGCTTTTGAGCTAAGTGTTTAAAGCGTTCTTTGGAATCAACAGAGACAATTAAATGTCTTGCATGCATCATCGTTTGAACGATATCGTAAACTTCACGATCAATGATGGCTTCATGCGCATTCTTGATATAATACTTGGTTGCGTAGCCATCGTTGATTTTACTCTCATGGCTCAAATAATCGACGGTAACCGTCTTTTGAAGAAGAAGGTCACCAACATACTTCTCATTGATTAAAATCTCTTTAATGGTATCTGGAAACCAATTGACAACGCCTCTACCATTTTTAATTTGCATCTCTTTTAGGTGATTGGTGAGTTTTGAAGTTGACATGCCGTTGATATAACATTTAAAGATGTATCTAACGGTATCTGCTTGTTCTGGATTGATGATTAGATCACCAAGTTCATTCATGTCGTAACCTAAGAAGTTTCTGGTACACATGATGAGCTTACCTTGTTGGAATCTCTTTTGAATTCCCCATTTGGTATTCTCTGAAATGGAGCGTGATTCCTCTTGAGCCATCGATGACATAATCGTTAAAACAAAGTCAATCTTTGGATCCACTGATGTGATGTTTTCTTTTTCGAAGAAGATCTCAACACCAACTGAACGGAGTTCTTTAATCGTTGTTAGGATATCGACTGTATTACGTGAGAAGCGTGATATTGACTTTGTTAGGATTAAATCAATATGGCCACTTTTAGCAGCATCAATCATTTTCATGAATCCAGGACGTTTGAGCATATTAGTTCCTGTGATGCCTTCATCACAGAACATACCTGCAAATTCCCATTCTAGATTTGCATTTATCCTTCTTGTGAACTCTTCAATTTGAGCTTGATAACTGTTTAGTTGATCTGTCTCATCGGTTGAGACTCTGGCATAAGCTGCGACTCTTTTCTTTCGAATCACTTGATTGGTGAAGATATCTTTATACTTTGGTTTGGGTTGAATGATTTCAACGGTTTGTTTCATGGTGAAGACCTCCTGTTATTTTTTCTTAGTACACATGTTAACTAGTAATAGAAGTATTAGCAAGTCAATGTGGCACTCTTTAAGGGTTAAGGGGATAATTAAAAAAAGAAAATGAACAATCCCCTCAATTAAGAGTGTCTTGTCCACCTTCTTGTCTTCACCGCTATCAGTATAACGAATTTAATATTCGCTTACAACCAACAGTTGTGGGTATTTACTCATTATTATTACTTTTTTATATCGATGATGATTTTAACAACTAAACCTTCAACCATTTTCAGAAATGCAGCAGATGAGATATGTTCCACTTTACCATCAAAGAAGTATTGAACAAGTTTAGGTCTTGTTGAATCCTCTATTTCTTTGGCTTTCGTTACGTATGTTTTTTCATATGATTTACCATTGATAGTCTCTATTCTTGAAATGATATAGTAATCATATGTGTTTTTTAGTTTAATCTGATATTTATCACTCGCTTGATAGATCAGTCTTGATCCTTCAGGTAATAAGGTATTTGGGCAATCATAACCTAATAGAGCATGTGCATAGATCTCTTGATCATCTTTGATATTGGATTTGATGTCATATGCTTTTTCTTGATGCTTATTTAGGGTAAGCTTGTGATCCTTTGTTAAATCATAAGTTACATAATCTGCTTTCTTAAAACGATCATCTTGTTGATTACGTTCTGCTAAAAATTGATTGATGGTGCAATCATAGATATGGCATAGATGATGCATGATCGTAAGTGGCATATCTTGAGTGCCTGTTTCATAATTTCTTAATGTATAGGTACTGATATGAGTGCCATATTTTGATAATTCCTCAATGACGTCTTCTCTAGATAGGTTTAGACGATCTCTTAATTTCTTTCCAAGTGGAATAAATCTTTTATCTGTTTGCATGGTGAAGTTCCTTTACTTATTATGTCAGTCAGAGAGTATTGTATCACGCGAAGGGAATTTCTTATGCATTTCAATTTGTCAATCATGCTCAAAGCATAAAATATTACAATATATTCCATGATTTTTGGACTTTTCGTGGATTTTATGGTTATTCGGAAATAAAACATCATCAACATAGTGTCAAGTATGTGTCAAGTTGAATGAATAACAAGATTTGATAGTAAATATGATTAATAATGAAGGTATTTTTTGAACTTGTTTTTCTAATAATTTATCATTTTATACAATATTTTAAGTAAAAATAAGTCACATTGCCTTAAATGATAGAATTGGAGTAGGCCAACAAATTCATTGGCTAGTTAGTAGAGTAGAGGAGAATCCCTATTACCTACTTATCCATTTTAAAAACAGTACAGATGTCTTCTACCGCCCTTGTTCTTCACCAAAACAATAAGGTCTTGTCTATGAATGACGTCTTAAATACCGTGTTCGAAAATGTGTTTGTCTATGTCTAGATATAGATAACGATAGGTTTGAGATGGCGTAGAAAAGTCCTATATACTTGAAAACTAGTTGATGAGAATCAACTTTTTTAGATTTCATGAAATCAAGATTTTATAAACGATTGTTTGCATTAAATGACTAAAGGACAGTTATAGAGAAAGGAAAGAAAAAGAGATAAATTGATAAATTTGATAAAGACGCGTGCGCGCTTGGTATATACACCATGAAAAGAATCTATTTAAAGACTTTAAGAGAATCACAAGATTTAAGTCTTGAAGAAATGGCAAGTTTAAGTGAAGTGAGTTATAACTATATCTTAAATATCGAAAATGGTCATCAAGGTGATCAAGCATCATTCATGATGATGGCAAGACTAGCTAGAGCTTATGGCATTACATTAGAAGATCTCTACAGGTATGAATACCAATATTTATTAAAGAAGGGAAAGATTAGATTAAATGATTAAATACCATCCACTTGAAGAAATCAAAGATACTTATTTAGAGAATCTGGATTTGAAGCATAAGAGCATTAAAGATTATGGTCTTCTAATAGACCGCTATATAAACTATCTTAAAAGACATAATATCCGTTATGCCAAACGTTCAGATATCATTAGGTATCGTGATTCGATGTGGAAGGATGGATTACAAGCAACGACGATTCAAAAGCAAATGGTTGTCCTTAAGAATTTTTATAAATGGATCAGAATCCATAACGGACTAGGTTATGGATTCGACGAAGATGTATATAAGAAAGATGTTGCTGAAGGAATCAAAGGAGCAAAGATAGAAAAGAGGTATCGTAAGGAAGCATTAAGTTTAGAACAAGCGAAGATGCTAATGAGTTATAGTAAACCGGTTGTATCTGATGTGATATCACTTTCAGATTTTAGAAGCTATGCAATATTACTTTTAATGCTGACTACTGGACTTAGAACCATTGAAATTGCTAGAGCTAAGATATCCGATATCGATACGATTAATGATTTTATAGTCTTATATATTCAAGGTAAAGGGAAAGATGGGAAAGACAACTTTGTTAAATTATCAGAACCCGTTTACCAGGCTATTAAAGATTATTTATATTGGAGAGCTGATGACAATAAGTATTTATTTGTGTCACATAACTTTTCGATTAATTTAGAACCGATTAAAGTCGATACAGTCAGACACTCGATGAAAAAACTCATTGATGACTGCCTTGGTAGCAATAGAAGAATCTCAGTGCATTCCTTAAGACATACTTGCGCAACCTTATCACTTAAGAGCGGGAACACCTTAGAAGCGACACAACAGCTTCTAAGACATGCCAATATCGAAACAACATTAATTTATGCACATCATTTAAATAGACTTAAAGATGATACCGTTGAACGCATTACCAATCAATTATTTGAAACCAATAAAGAGGAGAAGAACAACACATGATATTAGAAGATCATTCAATGAAATTTTACACGTTAGAAGATATTGCAAACTTTTTAAAGATAAGACCTAGAACCGTATACAAACATTTAAGTGAAGGGCATTTAAAAGGGATTAAGTTAGGGAATAAGTGGAGATTCACGGAGCAACAAATCAAGAACTATATTCAAGTCTTAGAAAAGCGAGTAGGTTGAAATGCCAGCAAAGATTAAAGGCATCGAGTTCTTTAGTGTTGATGTAGATCACTTTACAGAACCAAGGATCTCAAAGTTAGTGCATAAGTATGGACCATTAGGTTACATGACCTATATGATCCTACTCTCTCACATTTATTCAAAAGGCTATTATGTGAATTATGATTTAACCACTGCAGCTTATCTCGTATTAAAATATATTCCTGCTAAGTTCATCAGTGGGAAAGATAAGCTTCAAGAAATGATTAGTTATATGGTTTCGATTGATCTCTTTGATCAGAAGCTTTATGTAGATCAAGTCTTCACATCCATAGAGATTCAAGAAATGTTTGAGATTGCAGCAAAGAAACGGAAGCAAGCAGAAGATTATCCATATTGGTTAATAGATTCTATCGTTAAAGAGCTTGTAAGAGATGATAAACCTAAAGAGGGCAATGAACCCAAGCTAACAAAGAAACAGCAGCGCAAGGAGCAAAGAATGGTTGATATTGAAGAGAAAGCACCACAGAAACATCACCTAACAATGGCAATCATAGAAGAAGAATACATCAGTAGCCATTCAGTAGATCTCTATAAGTTTAATGAACTCTTTGAGAAGTTGATTGATGAGTATGGATATCGCCTTGTTCAAGAAGCGACTAGGTACTTAGCGAAGTACTATAAGAAGCTTGATACTGAAGTGGATGATAAATATCGATACTTTGAAGCAGCGATTAAAAAGAACCTTCAAATGATTACGACGATACCAATAGAAAATAGATCTGTGAGAGAGATTATGGAAGAACTCGATAATAAAAGAATGTTATAAATACTAATCATTGTGAGTGTGAGTAAATGTATAGAGAGTGTAAGAGGTTGCAACAAGAACGATAGATAATGCATGGTATTCAATAGAATGTTAAAAGGTCGATGGAATGAGTGTAGATGAATTTCACTATTATTTGATATAAACCGAAGTCTGTAAAAGTTCAACTGGTAAACAATTTCAGTTAATCTAAATAGGAGAATCTTAATACTTACTAGTTGACAGTATATTTTTAAATTTATGTTTATTAACATCATCAAAAGAAATCATAGAATAATTCACTCTAGAAAAATTCTATGATTTTATTTATTTTTATCCCCCCCCATTAAAATAAGAAGCACAAACTAGGGTACCGTACGGGAGGGCAAACAAAAAACGGAAGCCCGTTTTTTTGAAAATAGTGCACGCACACAACACACACATTCAGATTCTAAATAAAAGAAATATTTGTTCGGAAAAGGAACAAAAAACTGTAAACAACTTGTTTTCATCGCAAAAATGAGGTAAAATTTAATTATTCAGTAAACGAACAATGGATGGAGGCTATTAGATGAGTGACAACAAGTTCTTTAAACCAACAGTTTTATACAAAGAATACATGATACTAGATATGATTGAGAAAAATTCCAACATCACTCAAAGAGAAATGAGCAGAGCAATTGGTATTGCAGTCTCAACGGTGAATGATTACTTGGATAAAATTGAAAGAGATAATCTGATTAAAAGAAAGAAACACACTACGAAGACAGTAGAATATTTTGTCACTAAAAAGGGTATCGAAAGAGTTAGATTATTGAATATTCTTTATTTAAGTCAAAGTCAGAAAATGTATAATTTTGCTAAACAATCTATTTCGAAGCATATAAGTGACATAATGAAAAATAAGTATTCAACGGGGATATTATATGGTGCAGGAGAGGTAGCTGAACTAATTTTGAGTGCAACTTTTTCAATGGAGGAGTTAAATTTTAAAATTACAAGTATTATAGATGACAATCCTAATAAAGTTGGCACTAATTTGTCAGGAATAGAAATTATCAGTATTGAACAATTAGCAAAAATGAATTATGATTTCATTTTTATTTCTACTATAAGAAATAACAAGCAAATAATTGATAATTTGCTAGAATATAAGGTTAATAGAAGTAATATTATAAGTTTCTTTGAAGAAAATTAAGGAGAAGAGTACAAATATGAAGAATAATGAAATAGAGTTAGATGTTAATGATGAGAAAAGAAAAATTTGGCTTAATGGAAAGATTTTAAACTTTAACGAAGCAAATATCAGTGTGTTGTCTCCAGCAACACAATTTGGTATAAGTGTGTTTGAGGGTATTCGCTGTTATTGGAATAGCGACTCAAAGAAGTTATATGGGTTTAGATTACATGATCACTTTAAACGATTAATGAATTCAGCGAAAATCATTGAGTTTAATCACACATATTCAATAAAGGATTTTTATAATGCTTGTAGAGAGTCTATCATAGCAAATAATTATAAGGAAGATATTACATTAAGACAGACATTATTGCTAGATGGATTTGGTAGTTTCCATTCTAAAGATAATATAAGCATGTTTGCTGCACCAATTGCAAGAGGAAGAATGATAGATGAAACAAAGAAAAAGGGTCTAACTTGTAAAGTAAGTTCATGGCAAAGAATTAGTGATAGAAGTCTACCTCCTCGTGTAAAAATAGGTGCAAATTATGTAAATAGTAGATTTGCGCATCTCGACGCTGTTAAAGACGGTTATGACACATCACTTATGCTTAATGACAGAGGTACGATTTCTGAATCACCTGGTGCATGTGTTTTTATTGTTCGAGAAGGCTTATTAATAACACCACCGTTGACATCATCAATTTTGGAAAGTATAACAAGAGATACTGTCATTCAAATTGCACAAAAAATACTGAATATCACAGTTATTGAAAGAGAAATCGATAGAACTGAACTATATATTGCCGATGAAGTGTTCTTAGCAGGTACAAGTTTTGAAATAGTTCCGATTATTTCGATTGACAGGTTTATTATTAATACAGGTGAAAAGGGGATACTAACAAAGGAAATAATGGATAAATATTTTGAAATTGTTAGAGGAAACAATAAGGATTTTTTAAATTGGATTGAGGAAATATATTGATATGATAATATTAATGTTAATCACAAATGATCCGTTTACTGCAATAAAGGCTGAAAATTCGGGTATAGATTGGATTTTTATTGATTTAGAATTACTTGGCAAAGAAGAAAGACAAAAAGGCATGAACACTGTCATTTCTAAACATAACTTAAATGACATCAAAATTATAAAATCTGTAATTAAAAAGGCAAAAGTATTGGTTAGAATTAATCCTATCAATGAGAATAGTCAATATGAGATAGATCAAGTCATAGCCAATGGTGCCGATATTGTGATGCTACCCTTTTTTAAAAGGGTATCAGAAGTTGAAACATTTCTTAAGTTTGTAAACGGAAGAGCAAAATCCTGCTTACTATTAGAGACTAAAGAAGCAGTGGATAGGATAGATGAAATCATCAGTTTAAGGAAAATCGACTTCTTGCATATCGGATTAAATGATCTACATTTGTCTTATAATAATAAATTTATGTTTGAACCTTTATACAACGGAATTGTTGATTCACTTATTGAAAAAATAAAGAAAACTGAAATAATATATGGATTTGGAGGAATTGCGAAACTAGGAGAAGGTGAAGTCCCTTCAAATTTGATTATTTCAGAACATTATAGATTAGGATCTCAAATGGCAATTTTATCAAGAACATTCTATAGCTTGAAAAATGTTGCCCATGATAAATCTGATTTTGACAAAAATGTGCAAGATATTAGAAGTTATGAAGAGTTTTTATCAAATCAGGATCACTGTTATTTTAATAAAAATCATGATTTGGCAATGAAGTCAATCAAGGATGCAATAGACAGGAGATAAACTATAATATGATATATTTAATATTTAAAAGGCTTTTTGATTTTATTTTCGCTTTTATTTCTCTCGTAATTATTTTACCTTTGTTATTGGTAATAGGTTTATTAGTTAAGTTCACATCAAAAGGTCCAGTTATTTTTTCGCAATACAGATTGGGGCGTGGTGGAAAAGAATTTAAAATACTCAAATTTAGAACGATGATAGTTAACGCTGAAAAAGTTGGAGATAAACTTAACACTTATACAGGTGATCCGAGAATAACCAAAATTGGTGGCATATTAAGGAATCTTAGTCTTGATGAGCTTCCACAACTAATAAATATCTTAAAAGGTGATATGAGTTTTGTTGGTCCTAGACCACCAGTCACCTATCATCCCTATCATTACTGCGACTATCCTGAAAACTTTAAAATAAGGTTTAATGTTAAGCCTGGAGTAACTGGTTATGCTCAAGTAAACGGAAGAAATGAGTTGAATTGGGAAGAGAAAATAAAGTTCGATAAGTATTATGTTGAAAACATTTCATTGTTCCTGGACATTTACATAGTTTTCAAGACTGTAATAGTAGTATTTAGTCGAAAAGGTAGGTTTGACAAGAAGTGAATACAAGAATAACTGTAGTTAATAAAAAAAACTTTAATATTTACGAAAGTCTAGCTGATCAGTTTGTGAATTTGCATTTCTATGGGCTTTTCAATATTAATTCATTCAATAGAAAATACTTAAAACTTAGGTACAAGTATTTATTCATCAAGGATGATTCTTGCGCGATTTTTGTTTTTAGAGATTCTATTGCTATCGGACTGGTTTATGGTGGACCTGATGGATATAACAATGAAAGTAATAAGCTAATTCTGAAAAACCATTGGATCAAACTCTTAAGTTTTAGACTATTAAGCATGATATGGTTAAAAAAAACTATAAGACTACTATTGAAATTCCGATTTTATCGTAATAAAGAAGTAAAACAGTCCTCTTTAAATAAGGAATATAGACTAACAGGGATTGTTGCAAATAGTAATTATCGTTCTCAAGGCATTGGAACCATTTTGGTGGGTGAATTTATTAAATATGCAAAATTAATGAATTATGAAAGAATTATTGTGAAAACTCCAAAAGACAATTTGAGAGCAATAAAATTTTACGAATCATTAAACTTTAATATTGGCAAGGATTTAAAAAACGAGGTTGAACTCTATTTGAAACTATAAAGAGGTTAATATGAACATTACAATTTTATATGGTCACATGGCCAAAGAAAGACATACATTAATATACGAGTTAGCAGAAGATCTCTCAAAGAAACATAATGTGAGAATAATCTCAGGCTATCCTTCAAGAAGAATATCTTCTGAAGTACGAAAATACTACCAAAAAAATCCTGTGGAAATAGTCAATGACAATTTTCAGATTACTAGAGTAGGGTTGAAAATTGGCGAGGGAAAATCACTTTTTACTAGAGCTATTTTGTACTTCTTATTGACCATGTCGATTTATTCTTCAGCAAGAAAAACTAAATCAGATATATTATATATTTACAGCTCACCTCCATTTTTAGGGTTACTTGCAAAAAAGCTTAGTAAAATATGTCCTGTAGTTTATAATGCTCAAGATATTTTTCCTGATTCATTAATTGCACTAAAAAATTATAAAGAAACAAGTCTTCTTATAAAATTATTAAGAAAAATGGAACTAAGAACTTATCAGTATAGCACTAAAATTATC
>MIDA01000048.1 GCA_001830045.1 Tenericutes bacterium RIFOXYA12_FULL_35_10
ATGAATATTCATAGACATCCACTGTGTGGAAGAAACTTTGAATATTTCTCTGAGGATCCTCTTTTAACAGGATATATGGGAGCAGCCGTAGTAAACGGTCTTCAAAGAGCGGGTGTCACAGGTACCATTAAACACATGGCCTTAAATAATCAAGAATACCGCAGATTTGATAGCGATAGTATCGCGAGTGAGCGCGCAATTCGTGAAATCTATTTAAAAGGATTTGAGATTGCAGTTAAAAAAGCACATGCAAGAGCCATCATGACATCGTATAACCCGATTAATGGCATTTGGGCAGCAGGAAACTATGATTTAATCGCACGAGTCATTCGTCATGAATGGGATTTTAAAGGGATTGTCATGACGGACTGGTGGGCAAAAATGAATGATGATCAAGAGCCAGGTGAAAGAACTAATATTAAATCCATGATTAAAGCACAAGGTGATTTATACATGGTGGTTGTTGATGCGAAAAGTAATTCTTTAAATGATAATTTTATGGCATCGATTGAAAATGGTTCATTAACCAAAGCTGAAGCACAAGTGGCTGCTAAAAACATCATCTCATTTATCTTAAATTCATCGATGTATCAAAAATTACAGGGAAATCCTTTGATCCCTGAACCTAAGATGTTTCCGCTACCCGTTTTAAAGAAAGTCTTTGTTAATGGGATTGAACTAGAATCATTTGATGAACGTGTAACTCATTATCATCTGGATACCTATGATCACTTCAATTTAACCTTTGAATTAGAACCACAGGCATCATACCATGTGAAACGTAATGCACATCAAACGATTGTTTCACTGCTTTATCATCAAGCTGAAAATCATTACGTGTTTACCAATCGAAAACGATTCGTAAACCGTGAAACCTTTGATTTAAATGAGATTTCACTCGATCATCCATTATCTCTTTTAGATACAGCATGGGGAAGAACACCACTTGATCTCAAGAAACCAACATGGAAAAGTGAAAAAGTACTAATCAAAGATGATCACGTGTCTATGGTTAAAGATGGAATACTCTCCTATACAGTAGAGATTAAAACATTTGGAAAATATATTGTTGAATTATCGATTGCTTCAGATGCTTTAGAACTTTCTCAATTACCTTTTTCTATTTTGTGTGAAGATGTTGTCCTATCTACATTGACGACAAGAGGTACCGGAGGAAAATGGTTTGATATTGCATCACAAGTTATTTTAGAACCAGGTATTAAACGCTTAAGCTTTAAAGCACACGCAAGTGGTTTAAACATTAAGCGTATCGACTTAATCAAACATCAATAAAAAAAGACCATCAAGGTCTTTTTTGTTCGTATAGTGGCTTTATACAATCTTGTGTCTCATTTTTTGATGAATTAACGATGGCTGATACAGCATATGTTTTCATGGAGTTTGTTTCATAGGGTCTAAGCAATTTTGAAAGTTCAAAGAGATTAGTTACTCTTGGATTTAGCCATGTCTTCACGGAAGCTTCATCTAAGATGACCGGCATTCTTTCATGGATGTCTTTCATCAGTTCATTCGCTTCAGTCGTAATAATCGTGCATGTATGAAGTTTTGTTCCATCTTCTTTAATGAAAGTCGACCATAGTCCAGCCATTGGAAAAAGCTTTTCATCTTTTTTAAGAATACGCATGGGTTGTTTGGTATCATCTGTCCTTTTCCATTCATAAAAACTATCGGCTAAGATCACACATCTTTTGGATGTGAAAGAAGGTAGAAAACTTGGTTTTTGATGAAGTGTTTCCGCTTTTGCGTTAATCATTTGATAGCCTATTTTTTCATCTTTTGCAAACGATGGAACAAGACCCCATTTGAGAAGTCCTACTCTGTTTTTTGCACCATCGTTAATGATGGTGATCACATCTTGTCCAGGTGATACATTAAACCTGGGGAGTTCAAAGGCTTGTTTCATCTCATGGATGTCATAGTTTTCTTCTAAATAGACTCTTAAATCTTCAAGGTCAACGGTGATTGTAAAACGTCCGCACATGGTTATTCCTCCTTAAACTGATCCCAAAATAAAGATAAGGCTGGTTTTAAATCCTTCGGTTTTTTAATGATTTCATAGTGTTTCCATTCGGGTGGAAACAAACTTAAATACGTCTTTGTTGCAAAACGATCATCCATGAGAATAGCGATACCATAATCGCTATCTCTTCGAATAACGCGACCCACCGCTTGAATAACTTTATTCATTCCAGGATACGTATAGGCATATTCAAAGCCTTTACCAAATGTTTGGTCATAATAGGTTTTAAGTTGATTATTAGACTCACTAATCATGGGTAGACCAACACCTACGATGATGACACCAGATAACATATCACCCACATAATCAATACCTTCTGAAAACATACCACCCATGACAAAGAATGCGAGTTGAGACCTTTCAACTTTTTGTTTAAATCTTTCTAAAATGAGATCTCTTAAATGCGGTTCCATGTCACGATGTTGGATGATGAGATCTGCTGGTAAATCTGAGGGAAGTTCATTAATGATCTGTTGCATATACGCATACGATGGAAAGAATGCGATATAATTACCTTTTTTAGCGTTAATGACTTCTTTAATCGTATCAACAATCTGATGTTTAGAACCTTCTCTACTTTGATATCTTGTATTAATACTGTTCATCACAATCAGTTTTAATCGTTTTGGATCAAAGGGTGAACGTATCTTTAAGGTTTCTCCGTAACCACAGGCAATCAATTCTTTATAATAATCGATGGGGATGAGGGTTGCTGAGAAGAAGACACTGCCATAAGCTTTATTTTTAATGGTGTCGTAAATGAATTCGGATGCATCTAAGCATTGAAGTGTTATAGAAAGATCATCATCACCTATTTTTTCGATGTTAGTGACATAGGTATCATTATAAAATTCATGAATGATGGAAAAACTTAAGAGTTGAAGATAAACATCCATGACTTCTGTTTTTCTGGGGTATTTCGGCATTTCCTTTAAGGCGTTTTCAATTTTCTTCATTAAACCATAGACATCTTCCAAAAATGAATCATCTATACGAGGAAATGAGAGAAATGGTTTTAAGGAGAGTTGTTCTAAGTAACGATCAAAATGATCAAGACATTTTTTGACTGCATTACGAATGGTTGGTTTTAGTTTGGAAGCTGCTTTTCTTAAGACAATAAAATCAGATCTGATCAGTGTTGCAGAATACATATCTCTCGATCTTGAAATCATGTTATGTGCTTCATCAACTAAAAGAAGTGGTTTAAAGTTAGAATCGTCAAAATATCGAATCAAATGAATTCTAGGATCAAATGCATAATTATAGTCACAAATAATGACATCGACATAATAAGAAACGTAAAGTGAAAATTCAAAAGGACATACCGTATGTTTTCTTGCATAGGCTTCAACAACAGATCTTGTCATGAGTGTTTCATGATCAAAGATATCTTGCATCGCTTGATTAAGCCTATCAAAGAAGCCTCGCGCAAAAGGACATTTATCTGGATCACATTCCCTTTTTTCTAAGAAGCATGTGACATCTTTCGATGTAATTTCTAATGTTTTCGTTTGTAAACCTGCTTCATGTAGAATATCCATACTGTCTAATGCGACTTTTTTTCCTTGTGTTTTTGCAGAAAGATAAAAGATTTTTTGTTGATCATCTGATAATGACTTGAGTGTAGCAAACAGCGATGCCATCGTTTTACCAATACCTGTAGGTGCTACTGAAAATAAGAGATCTTGATCTTTCATGGTTTGATAAACAGCCGTCATCATTTCTCTTTGACCACGACGATATGTATCAAACGGAAAATAAAGTTTTCCTAAGGATTCTCTTTTTCGATCAAGATGGGTATAGAGTTTATCAAGCCAAATAATATAGGTCTTTATCGATTCTTCAAAAAAAGGTTTTAAGAGGTCAACATCAAAATAGTAGTTGAAGTGTCTCATCTTATAATCAGAAAGTTGAATGTAAGTGACTCTACCTTCAATGTCATCTTGATGTTGGTTTTTGAGATACATATAAGCATACATCTTTAATTGTGCAAGATGTTCATTATTCACGTTAAATTCATCTATAAAAATAGGAAAACGGGTGGACTTAATTTCCTCAATCCATTTTTTTTCATCAAGCGTGATGAGACCATCAATACGCCCTTGAAGTAGGACTTCATAGTCTTCATGTTCGTAAAGATAAGTGATAGTTACCTCTGCTTCATCGTTTGATCCATATTTAGATTGAACATATTGGTGAGCTTTCGTTCCCTCAAGTAAAGAAACGTTTTGAAACGTTTCTGATGACAAATCACCACTCGCATATAGGAAGGAAACGAGTTCACCCACACCAACTTTATAACGTTTCATTGAATACCTCGTATGTATCTCTATTATACGATAAAAGTAGCTCGCTTGGGGTTTGATGTGTCCCATTCTTTAAAAATAAAAGGTGTGATCGATATTAATTTTAATTGAAATGAAGTATTCTAATTATAAGGGATGGTGAATGAAGTGAAACAACATCAATTAAAAAGTGGACCACTATTAGATGATAAAGGGAATTTAGTGGAAGCTGGTTATGCTACTTCACTGATAAAAAAATATCAACGAAAGATGGTTAAAGTGAAGGGTATGCGCATCAAAGAATGGGATTATTACTTTATAGGTAATGAGACATATGGGATTGCAGTGACGGTTGCAGATAACAGTTACATGTGGTTAACTTCGGTGACATTTTTTGATTTTGAGAAAAAGAGTGAAAATACAAAATCACTGATGGGCTGGTTTCCTAACGGGAAACTTCACATGCCTGAGTCATCTGAAAAAAGTGATGTCATCTTCAAAAACAAGAAGATGAATATAACGTTTAAACTTAAAGATAAACAAAGATTGATTCATGTTGATGTTAAGGAGTTTGAAAAAGGTAAGGATTTAACTGCAGATCTTGTTTTAGAACCTACCATGAAACCCTCGATGGTCATTGCAACTCCATTTGAAAAGAAAAGACATTTTTACTATAATCAAAAGATCAACTTACTTAAAACACGTGGTGAAGTTTTTGTTGGTGAAAAACGTTATGATTTTAATGATGCTTATGGTGTTCTTGATTGGGGACGTGGTGTTTGGACGTATAAGAATACGTGGTATTGGTCATCGCTTTCTGGTATTGAAGATGGTCATGCAATCGGTTTTAATTTAGGTTATGGTTTTGGTGATACATCAAAAGCATCTGAAAATATGATCTTCTATGATGGTGAATCTTATAAGTTGGAAGATGTCATCTTTGATATTCCACAAAAGCATCAAAAAGATGATTTTATGTCAACTTGGAAGATCTATTCACAGAGTAAAGATATTGATCTCACATTTAATCCCATCTTGGATCGTCACTCACATTCAAATGTCATACTCATTTCATCCAATCAACATCAAGTGTTCGGATACTTCAGTGGGAAGATCAAAATCAAGGATGGTCACATCATTGAAATTAAGAAGATGTTAGGGTTCGCAGAAAAGGTAGAAAATCGTTGGTAATGATTTTTTGAAGATGATGATAGACTTACATTTGGCTTTCATTGGGGAATACCCCACGGTAAAGCCATTTCTTTTATACGCAAAATGAAAGCATGATACTTCGTATCAGAGCACTCCTTTTTTTTCTAAAAAAATTTACGTGTTTCATTGTTGAATTAGCAATCTAAATGGTTTATAATACACGTAAACCGTTTCGTCGGAGACGTTCGGTAGGGGATAGATTTCAAAAAAGAAAAGGGGTTTTTTTTATGAATGTTATCAAACGTAATGGAACAGCAGAGCCTTTTGATTTGCATAAGATTGCGCAAGCAATGCAAAAGGCATATAAGAGTGTTGGATTAATTTTTTCTGATGAAGAATGTTTAAAACAAGCTCAAGAAATTACAAAAGCATATCCAAAGAACGAAGATGTCAGCATCGAAACCATTCAAGATGATGTAGAACTTTACTTGATGAAGAAAAAGCATTATGAAGCTGCACGTTCTTATATCAAATATCGTGAAAAACAAAAGACAGATCGTGACAATCCATGGGGAGATAACGATGAACGTCAAGACCTCATTTTAAAGAAGTATTTAATTAACGGTGAAGATAAGAAAGACTTTATTAAACGTATCGCGTTTGGTAAGTCTTCATTAGAAAAGATTTTTAGACGTAAGGAAGCCATTTTCGGTGGTCGTAACCTGTATGCAATCGGTAGAGATGGTAATATTACTGGATCTAACTGTTATGTGGTTAAAGACCCTGAAGATAGTTTAGAAAGCATTTATAAAGTTGACTATCAAATTGCACGTACCTACTCCTATGGTGGCGGTCAAGGGATGAACTTATCTAAGATTCGTCCAAAGGGTGCAAAGGTGAATAACTCATCGAATACAACACCTGGTGTCATGGTGTTTGCAGAAAAGTATTCACACACAACATTAAATACACAACAGGATAGTAGAAGAGGAGCTTTAATGCTTGTCTTAAATATTGATCACCCTGATATTATTGATTTTATTACGACCAAACTTGATTTATCTAAAGTCAATGGTGCTAACATTTCGATTGCGATTACAGACGGTTTTATGAAGGCTGTAGAAAACAATGAAATGTGGGTCATGAAGTTTGAAACACCTTATGAACTTATTGAAAAGAAGATCAATGCTCGAGATTTACTCAAACTTGTTGGTTATTCAGCACATACCATGGGTGACCCAGGTGTCATCTTCATTGACCATATGAACAATTATCATTTCTTATCAGAATATGATGATGTCAAATTTACAGCAACTAACCCATGTGGTGAACAACCTTTAATGCCACACGGTTCATGTAACCTAGGTAGCATTAACCTAAATGCATTCGTGAGAAATGCATTCCAAGAAAATGCAGTTTATGACTGGGATCGTTTTGATTTCGTCGTTCAAGAAATGATTGGTGCACTTGATGACTTACTGACGATGTTAGGCGATCGTCATGCTTTACCTGAACAAAGAGAACACGTGATTCAATTTAGAGAAGTTGGTCTTGGTGTGATGGGGTTAGCAGACCTTGCACTTTCCATGAGACTTCCTTATGGTAGCGAAGAGTTCTTAACTTTCTTAGATAAGTTAATGCGCCGCATGCTCAATGCAGCAGCAAAAGCATCTGCACTTAGAGCAAAAGAACTTGGTGCATTCCCACGTTTCGACTATGAAAAGATTTCTAAATCGAAGTTCTATCAAACGGGTATCGATTCTGAAACAGACGAACTGATTAAACAATACGGTTTAAGAAACTCACGATTATTATCGATTGCACCTACAGGATCTATTTCTAATATTCTAGGGGTAAGTGGCGGTGTTGAGCCGTTCTTCCAAATTAACTACACACGTCGTATTGTCTCTATGTTTGAAGAAGAAAAGACAATTACAATTTGGGAAAAGACACCAGTTGCGCTTGCTAAAGCAATGGGTGTATCCCCAGAACAACTTCCAGAATGGGCTTTAATCACTTCACAAAATATTGACTTTATGGATCGTGCACATGTGCAAGCAACCATTCAAAAATATGTAGATACAGCGATCAGTTCAACCTTTAATCTTCATAACAGCGCATCTGTTGACGATGTCATGGACATTTATAAGACAGCGTGGAAGTTAGGTTTCAAGGGAGCAACCGTTTTTAGAGACCGTTGCGCGAAGATTGGTATCTTAGCAGGTGTCAACGAAAACACAGAAGATTTAAACCCAGCTACACCACCACATGTTCATTTAGAAGAAAAATGGATTAATAAGAAAACGAATCAAGTTAAAGAATATGTCACACACATTTCAGTTTCTTCATCAGGTCATACACCTGAAAAGATTGAAAAAGAGTTATGTCCACTGTGTGGGGACGTGCTTGTTAAGAAACAAGGATGTATCCACTGTAATAATCCAGAGTGTGATTACGAAAAGTGTGCTATTTAAAAAGTTTAAAGAGATGCTGAAAAGCATCTTTTTTCTTTGAACATCAAAATAAATATGATATACTAAAATCACGTAAAAAATAATGGAGGTTTTCATGGGAAAAACAAGAAGAATCATTTACGTGATTTCAAGTGTAATGATGATGTTAATGATTGGTGCGGTTTATACGTATTCTGTATTTAGACCACATATCGAAATTCTATTTAGTTTATCAACAACCTTAAGTGGTATACCTTATATGACATCACTCTTTTTTTATGCGATTTCGATGATGATTACGGGGCGTTTATTTAAAGTAAGAAGAATCACTTTTATTTTAAGTTCAGGATTGGTGTTGATCGCATCAGGTTGGATGATATCTGCAGTTTCTTCAAGTTTTACGCTATTCACGATGGGTTATGGTGTCTTGATTGGAATTGGTGTAGGTATGGTTTACGGAGTTCCCGTTAAAGCCATGCAAATTCTATATCCTAAAAAAAGTGGTTTTTTCACAGGTATTATCTTACTCGGTTTTGGTTTATCGACACTGATTATCGCACCTGTATCAGCTTACTTCATCGAACGTTTAGGTATAAGTCAAACATTTTTATATTTTGGTTTAGCATACTTGATTGTTTTAGTTCCTTTTATTTTAGGAATGAAGTTACCTCAAGATATTGAGTTAAACGTTTCTCAAGACGATACAGAGAAAAAAGAATTTCCAATATCTTTAAAAAGAATTTATATGTATTTTGTGACTGCTACAACCATCGGATTAATGATGATTGGATTATCTTATACCATTGGCGTCAAGACGTATGGTTTTAGTGTATGGCACGTCGCATTTTCTATGAGTTTGTTTGCTTTAATGAATGGAATTGCACGACCACTCTTTGGATTTTTCATGGACAAAAAAGGTTTTAAATGGACAGCACTCTTATCGATGAGTTTATGGGTGATCGCAAGCGTCATCTCCATCATCAATCAAGGTACACATCTCGCTTTGTTTATGGTATCGTATAGTCTTTATTGGTTTAATCTTGGAGCATGGCTTTCTATCATACCTGCAACCATTAAATTAAAATATCCGAAAGAAGAATACTCTAAACGGTATGGTGATGTTTTTACAGGTTATGGATTTGGTGCAATCATCGGTACGTTACTTTCGGGTTTTATTATGGATCTGTTCGGTGAAACCTTTTATTTGTACCTTTTTATTGGTGTTTTAGCAATCTTTTTAATTGTTGAACTTTTACGTTCAAAAGCATAAAAACCAATATCTTTTCACACAATTGGCACTTTCGTTATGAGATTGCCATTTTTTTCTTGACATCTATCTTTTTTTCGATAAAATGGTAAATGGAGGCGAAATCAATATGGCAAAAACACAAAGCTTTAAAACTGAATCTAAGAAATTGTTACATTTGATGACCCATTCGATCTACACTCAAAAAGAAATCTTTTTGCGTGAACTGATTTCGAATGCAAGCGACGCAATCGATAAGCGTCATTACGTATCACTAACCGATCAAAGAGTTCCTCAGGATACGTATGCGATTTGGTTAATAGCCAATGAAAAAGAAAGAACATTAAAAATTAAAGACAATGGGATTGGATTTACCGAAGATGAACTCATTGAAAACTTAGGAACCATTGCCCAAAGTGGATCGAAAGCATTTATGGAAAAAGTAGATGCCAAAGACTTATCGATTATTGGACAATTTGGTGTCGGTTTCTACTCATCATTCATGGTTTCAAACGAAGTTGTCGTAGAAACAAGATCACCTTTTAGTGATAAAGGGTATCGCTGGAGTTCAAAGGGTGAAGATTCATACACGATTGAAGAAATCGATAAAAATGACATTGGAACTGAAATCACACTTTATCTTCGTGATGATGAACATGATGAAGAAGCAGATGAAGATTTTTCACGCTACTTAAAAGATTATGAACTTCGTACGCTAGTTAAAAAATATTCAGATTACGTGCGTTATCCCATTAAAATGATGGTCACCATCAAAGAAGATAAAAAAGAAAAAGTTGAAGAACAAACCTTGAACCAAATGATTCCTATTTGGAAGAAAGCGAAAGCTGAAATCAAAGAAGAAGACATGAATGATTTTTATAAACACCATTTTAATGATTATGAAAATCCATTAAAAGTCATTCATACGGATGTTGAAGGGATGTTGACCTATACTGCATTACTCTTTATTCCTAAGAAACCTGCATACGACTTTTATAGCGAACACTATGAAAAAGGATTACAGCTCTATTCTAAAGGTGTTTTTATTCAAGATAAGAATAAGGACCTACTTCCTGACTACTTTAAATTTGTTAAAGGCTTAGTGGATTCATCCGATATTTCATTAAACATTTCCAGAGAACTCTTACAACAAGATAAACAAGTGAAAAAGATTGCATCTCACTTAGAGAAGAAAATCAAAAATGAACTTGAAAACATGCTAGCTCATGATCGTGAAAACTATATAACATTCTATGATAATTATAAGAATACATTGAAATATGGCATTTACGATCAATTTGGTTTAAACAAAGAAAAACTTCAAGATCTTATCATGTTTAAAACTTCAAAGAGTGATGATTACATTACCTTAAAAGAATACATCGATCGTAAACCTGAAGATCAAAAATCTATCTATTATGCATCTGGTAAATCAAAAGCATCAATTTTATCACTACCACAAATGGATGTCATGAAAGAAAAAGATGTTGAAGTCCTTTTATTAACCGATGAAATTGATGAATTTATGATTCAAATGATGCAATCTTATCAAGAGGTTTCATTTAAATCGGTTCAACAAGGTGAAGCTGACTTTGTCGATGAAACCAAGAAGGAAGATTTAAAGAAAAAGGAAAAAGAAAACAAACATATCATCAAAGCGATTAAAGAAGCATTGAAAGATAAGGTAAAAGATGTTAAACTATCAGCAAGATTGAAAGAATCTGCCGTCTGTTTAGTATCTGGTGAAGGTTTATCTTTAGAGATGGAAAAGATCCTAAAAACCATGCCTAACCAAACAGATATTAAAGCAGATAAAATCTTAGAGATTAACCCAGATCACGCTTTATTTAGTGCACTGACCAAAATCTATGAGAAAGATGAGAAAAAGATTGATGATTACGCTTCGATTCTTTATTATCAAGCACTCTTGATTGAAGGTTTACCGATTGAAAATCCGATTGAGTTTTCTGATAAACTTGTGAAGCTAATGATTGAATCTTCAACAATGTGATATGAAAAACATTCAAACTGAACACGCACCAAAAGCAGTAGGACCTTATAGTCAAGGTGTCCTGATCAAAGACACACTTTATGTCTCTGGTCAAATTCCTTTTAATCCCAAAACAAATGCGTTGATCTCAAATGATATTAAAGATCAAACCAAACAATCACTAGATAATATTTTAGCAATTGTTGAAGAAGCAGGGTTAAAAAAAGAAAACATTGTCAGATGTACAGTCTTTATGACGAACTTATCTGATTTTAGTCAAATGAATGAGGTTTATAGTTCATTTTTTGGTGAGCATAAACCAGCACGTGCGGCAGTTGAAGTCAGACGTCTTCCCAAAGATGTCATGGTTGAAATTGATGCGATTGCAGTTAAACCCTAGTGTGGACATAAGTCCGCACTTTTTTTCTAAATAAGGATGTTATTTATCATAAGAAGTCATTTTCGTATTAAGTTATTTAGAATTTGAATTATCTAAAGTAACTCACGGTTTGAAGTGCAAGGCGTTTGAGATGATTTCATGATAATGCTATAATATGAATGAAAAATACGGTGGTTATATAACTCCATCACATTGACTTTATAGAAAAGGGTGACAACATGAATGACACGAATTTAAATGTTGAAAAGAATGTAGTCAACAAACAACGTGTATATCTATTCTCCTTTACCTTAGTGGTTTTACTCATTATTGGTACGGTGAATTATGGATTACATATTTTGTTGCTAACTGCGGTTTCGTTTGCTGTAAGTTTGATTATTGAATTTGCGTTTGCAAAATTAAGAAAAAAACCATTTGATCCTGAATGGATGATTACACCGATGTTGGTGGTTCTTATTTTACCGCCAGGGGTTCCTGCATGGCTTGTGGGAATTGCAGCATTCTTTGCAGTTTTCTTTGGTAAAAATATTTTTGGTGGAAGTGGTAAATATATCTTTAGTCCTGCACTTGTCGGTGCACTCTTTGTACTGATCTCATTTCCTGTACAAATGTCAACGACATGGTTAAACCAAGGCGGTGATTTATTTACAGGTGCGACACCACTTTTAAGTTTATTTAGAGGTGTTGATCCTTACCCATTTACGACCATGCAACTTCTTTTAGGAGAAGCTCCAGGTGTTGTGGGTGAAACCTTTAGACTTGGCGTTTTAGTTTTAGGTGTCATGCTGATGATTTTAAAGGTTAGAGACTGGAAAGTGCCTGCAAGTTATTTAGGTTTCTTCTTTGTCTTAACAGGTTTATCTTATTTCTTCTTTGATTGGGGTAGAGATCCCATCTTGAGTTTATTAACGGGTGGTATCTTATTTGGTGCAATCTTCATCGCATCTGATCCTGTTTTGGCTCCCGAAAATACGAAGGGTAAGATTTTATACGGGTTAGGTCTAGCGTTACTCACCTTTATCATTCGTTTCTTTGGAACGTATGCAGAAGGTGTCACGTTTGCGATTATTATCATGAGTGCAATTTCACCTTTAATTGATTCTGTAACTATTAAGAAAGCAGAAGAGGTGGCAAGCATATGAAACAAAACTTAAAGATGCTTGTTTTCGTTCTGATTTTAGGGATATTAACTTCAGGGTTACTCGTTGGAATGGATGCTTTAACAAGAGATCGCATTGTTCAAAATGAATTAGCTCAGTTAAAAGGTGCAATCTTAGATGCAAATGAAGTTAGTTACAATTTTGGTAACATCCACGACGTTTTTGATGAAGAAGTCGAAGTGATTACCGTTGGTGAATTTACATTTTATCAACATAAGACCACAAATAATGTTTCCTATGAATATACAGGTGGTGGTGTTTGGGGTCCAATTGCTGGTGTTGTGACATTAAGTCAAGATTTTGAAACGATTGTTGCGATTGCGGTTTTAGAGCAGCAAGAAACACCGGGTTTAGGTGGTATTATTGCTGAAGCGAAATATTTAGCTAACTTTATTGGTATTAAGATGGTTCCGACTTTAGAAATCAATAAGGATAGTACACCCAATAAAGAAAATGAAATCGATGCGATTACAGGTGCTACACGTACCTCAGAATCCTTTGAAATCATTATGAATGATAATTATGTAGTATATAAAGCGGCTTGGGAAAGCCGTAATGAATAGGAGGTTGTGCGATGAACTGGATACGTTTACGTTATACCAAGTGGTTTAACATCTTAAAAGATGGCTTACATCGCAACAATCCGATTGTTGTTGCAGTCTTAGGGATTTGTTCAGCGTTAGCTGTAACAAACCGTGTGGATAATGCGATTGCAATGGGTTTAGGTGTAACCTTTGTTGTTATGGCATCATCTGCTGTTGTTTCTTTAATTCGTAACTTTATTCCATCTAAAGTGAGAATGGTGACCTACATGGTTATTATCTCAGCATTTGTTATTGCTGTTCAAATGTTTTTAGAAGCTTTCTTCCCTAACATCGCATCAGCATTAGGTGCTTATGTCGGTTTGATTATTACCAACTGTATCGTGATGGGTCGTGCTGAAGCATTTGCTGCGAAAAACCCTGTAAGATACACGTTGGTTGATGGTTTTGCATCGGGTATGGGTTATACACTCGTGTTAGTGGTTGTATCAATTGTTAGAGAACTTCTTGCAACAGGTAGTATCTTAGGTGCTCCGATTATGCCTGAAACATGGCCAAATTGGGTTGTCATGTCGATGGCTCCTGGTGGGTTCTTCGTGTTAGGATTACTCATTTGGGGTATTCGTGAGTGGTCTAAGTTTTATGAAACCAATTAGGAGGGTATGAGATGAATAATTTATTAGAACTGATCTTAGCATCGATTTTAAATCATAATATCGCCCTCGTTTATATTTTGGGTATGTGTCCGTTAATCGCGATTTCAACCAATGTTAAAAACGCGAAAGGAATGGGGTTAGCAGTTATTTTAGTTGTTACTTTGACAGCGATCATTAACTGGCCAATCTATCAACTTCTTCTTGCAACTGGTACCGAAAAATTAGCGTTACTTGTTTTCATTATTACGATTGCTGCTGTTGTGCAATTGTTAGAAATTTTCATGGAAAAGTTTGTACCTTCCATGTATAACGCATTTGGTATTTTCTTACCACTGATTACCGTTAACTGCGTGGTTTTAGCTGTCTCATTATTCTTTGTGAATAGAGAATATACATTTGGCGAAACCGCTGCGTTTGGTTTTGGTTCATCCGTTGGTTGGGCACTCGCCATTATTTTACTCGCAGGTATTCGTGAAAAGATGGCTAAAATTTCTGATTTACCCAAAGGTTTACGCGGTAAAGGGATTGTCTTTATTATTTTAGGTATTCTCGCCTTAGCATTTATTGGATTTACCGGATTAGCAAGCATTTAAAAGGAGGCTACTATGAACTTAATCTATGTTCCTATTGTCTTAATTGGGGTCTTGTTAATCATCGCAGTCATCTTAATTGTAGTTGAAAAACTGATGGGTGGCGGTGGCGACAAGGTACTCCAAATTAATGACGATAAAATTATTCCTGTGTCAGGTGATGAGACTGTACTCAACACCTTGTCACAGCACAAGATCTTTATTCCATCCGCATGTGGTGGGAAAGCAACCTGTGGGTTTTGTAAGTTTAAATTAATCGAAGGTGGTGGTGAAGTTAAACCAACTGAACTTCCATTCTTAAATGCAAAAGAAAGAGAAGAAGGTATTCGTCTATCTTGTCAAGTTAAAGTCAAAGATAATATGAAGATCGAAATACCTAAAGAACTTTTGAATGCGAAAGAGTATAAAACCAAGGTTTCGTATATTGAAGATTTAACGTATGATATCAAATTAGTCAGATTTAAATTAATTGATCCTCAAGTGATGGAATTTAAACCAGGGCAATATGCTCAGATTAAAGTACCTGGTATCGATGTGATTAGAGCCTATTCGATTGCATCTCATCCCAAGTTTAATAATGAAATAGAGCTCATCATTAGACAAGTACCGAACGGGAAAGCAACAACTTATGTTCATAAGGCATTACGCGTAGGTGATAAGGTTATTCTTACAGGTCCATACGGTGATTTCTATCTCCAAGAAGAATCAAATCGCGATATGATTTGTATTGCAGGTGGTTCAGGTAAAGCACCGATCAGATCAATTCTTTATTACTTAAGAGATCAAGGTATGAATCGTAAGGTGAAATATTTTTTTGGTGCAAAATCAAAAAGAGATTTATATTACACTGAAGAATTTATGGAATTATCCAAAGAGTTTCCTAATTTTGAATACATTCCAGCATTATCAGAACCTCAACCAGATGACAACTGGAAAGGTGATGTCGGATTAATTACGGATGTTGTTGATCGTCATGTTGGTGATTTAACGGAAAGTGAAGCTTATTTATGTGGATCACCCGGTATGATTAATGCATGTATTAAAGTTTTAAATAGACATCAAATCAAACAGGAAAACGTCTTCTTCGATAACTTCTCATAGACATAGTATAGTAAAAGTTAGCACCAAACGTGCTAACTTTTTTTGTTAGATTTCAATAAAATATGATTAAATATTGATTAAAATAAGAAAAATGAAGGATTAAATCAATAAAATTAATGTAAAAATTAATAAAATCAATAAAAATGCAATAAAATACTTGACAAACGATATCTATATTAATATAATTAAGGTGTAAATTAAATAAATCAATAAAAATTAAAAATACATGAGAAAAATGAATTTACAAATAAATATAAAGCGGAGGATCGTATGAAAAAGTTTGGATTTGTTAAAGGTTTAGCCCCTGTTGATTACAATGTTATATTTGGAAGTTCTGCACATAAAAGCAATGATGATGAATTAATTAATGAAAGAACAGAACGCTTTTCGAGAGAAAAGATGGTTACCGAAAATTGGATTGATATTAATAACAGTGATGTGAAGTGCTACACCCAACCAATGAAAAAGCTGCGATATTAATTTGCAGCTTTTTCATTTTCTATTCGTATGTTTTAGGAACATTTGTTTGTATCGCAGTTTCTTTGACTGCTAAAGCAACACGTTCATGAACTTTGGGATCTAAGGGATTTGGAATGATGAATTCTGTTGAAAGTTCTTCATCAGTAACGGATGATGCAATTGCAAGTGATGCAGCTCTCATCATATCGTGTGTGATATCTTTAGCATGTGCATCGAGTGTTCCTCTGAATATACCTGGAAACGCAAGTAAGTTGTTGATTTGGTTAGGATATTTGGAAGAACCAGTTCCGATTATAAAGACACCGGATTCTTTCGCAACTTCTGGTAATATTTCAGGTTCAGGATTTGCCATTGCAAAGATAATCGGTTTATCATTCATTTGAGAAATCATCTCTTTGGTGATGACATTTCTAACGGATACACCGATGACAACATCTGCATGCTTCATCGCATCTTTTAGCAATCCTTTTTCTAAGTTCGGATTGGTGAGGTGTGCGAGTGCTTGATGGGTTGGTGATAAACTTTGATCACCTCTAGTTAAGATGCCATTTTTATCACAAACAACCATATGTTTAACACCTAAAGACATTAAAAAATGTGCAATAGAAGTTCCTGCAGCACCTGCACCGTTGATGACAAGTTTGATGTCTTCTATCTTTTTTTCTGCAAGTTTTAAAGCGTTTGTGAGTGCAGCACCAACAACAATGGCTGTACCATGTTGGTCATCATGAAAAATAGGAATGTCACATACTTTTTTAAGCTCTTGTTCAATCATAAAACAGCGTGGTGCAGAAATATCTTCTAAATTAATTCCTCCAAAGCTACCCTGAAGTAATCTAACGGTTTCAATAATCTTTTCTGGGTCTTGTGAATCAATACATAAGGGGATGGCATCAACGCCACCTAAGAGTTTAAAGAGTATCGCTTTTCCTTCCATGACAGGCATCCCTGCTTCGGGTCCAATATTACCTAACCCTAAGACAGCAGAACCATCTGTAATGACAGCGATTGTGTTATGTCTTCTCGTGTATGTATACGATAGTTTTTTATCTTTTTGGATTTCTAAACAAGGTTCAGCAACTCCGGGTGAATAAAGAATAGCTAGATCATCTTTACTTTTTACTTCGGCGCGTGAAACCATTTCAATTTTGCCTTTAAGCTCTTGATGTTTTTTAAGTGATAGTTCGCGGTAGTTCATAATATTTCCTCCATGATTACTGTATTTATTGTATCATAACAAACTTTGTTTGATATTTTCATGTAAGCAATGTGCAAAAAACGTGAAAATATAAAGCGCTTTCATAAAATGTTTATTTTTCTCTCCTTATTATGTATAATAAGTGTATCAAGCACAAGGAGACGTTTCATGAACAGAAAATATATGGCAGAGCCATACCGCATTAAGATGGTCGAACCCATCCGCGAAACCACGAAAGAAGAACGCATCACGTTGTTAAAGAATGCGGGGTATAACCCTTTTTCTTTGAAGAGTGACGATGTTTATATCGATTTATTAACAGATTCAGGCACTGGCGCGATGAGTCAAGACCAGTGGGCAGCGATGATGATTGGAGATGAAGCTTACGCGGGCAGTCGTAGCTTTTATCGCTTAGAATCCGTTGTTAAAAACATTACAGGATATGAATATTTTATTCCAGTTCATCAAGGGCGAGGTGCAGAGAAGGTCTTTTTACCACAACTCGTCACAAAACCAGGAATGTATTACATCTCTAATATTCATTTCGATACAACAAGAGCGCACGTTGAACTAGCAGGTGCGCGTGCATTAGATTGCGTTGTACCAGATTGTTATGACATTGAGCATTGGCATGATTTTAAAGGTAATATGTGTCTTGAGTGTTTAGAAAATACTATTTTAGAAAAGGGTAAAGACAATATCTGTGGTGTGATCATGACGATCACGAATAACTCAGCGGGTGGACAGCCTGTTTCCATGGAAAACATGAGAGAAACCAAAAAGATTTGTGATAAATATGGCATTAAGATGATTATTGATGGTGCACGCTATGCTGAAAACTCATTTTTCATTAAGGAAAGAGAAAAAGGGTATCAGGATAAAGACATTGTTGATATTGCAAGAGAAACATTTAGTTATGCAGATGCATTTTTAATGAGCGCGAAAAAAGATGGGTTAGTCAATATGGGTGGCGTGATTGCCATTAAAAATGATCGTGAATTATTTGACAAATGCCGTACGTATGTCGTACCCTATGAAGGGTTCCCCACCTATGGTGGCCTTAATGGACGCGATATGGATGCACTTGCTGTTGGCTTAATGGAAGCTCTAGATATAAGATATTTAACACATCGTATTGATCAGGTTCGTTATTTAGGCGATCGTCTTCATGAAGCAGGCGTCCCCATTCAGTATCCTGTTGGAGGACATGCTGTTTTTGTCGACTGTAAAGCATTCGCTCCACATATTCCTTATGATCAATTTCCAGCCTTATCTGTAACGAATGCGATTTATATTGAAGCGGGTGTCAGAGCGGTTGAAATTGGATCTCTTCTTTTAGGTCGAGACCCAGACACACTTAAAAACCGTGAAAGTAAAATGGAATTGATGCGATTAACGATTCCAAGAAGACTTTATACATACAACCATTTAGATGTGGTTGCTGATGCAGTGATTCATGTGTATGAACATCGTCATGAATTAAAAGGTTATCAGTTTGATTATGAATCAAAGATTTTAAGACATTTTACATCAACATTTAAACCTATTTAAACAAAGGAGAATTTTATGCCGTACCGTATTTTAGCGATTAACCCAGGTTCAACATCAACTAAACTTGCCATCTATGAAGATGAACGTTGTGTTTTTAAAGCGAGTGTTAAACATGATTCTGATGTCATTTTGTCGTTTAATCACGTGATTGACCAATATGATTTTAGAATGAAAGCCATCTTAGAAGAACTTGAAAAAGACAACATCGATTTATCGACATTAAGTGCTGTTGTTGGTCGAGGCGGTATGTTAAAACCCATTCCGAGTGGCACCTATGAAGTTACCGAAAGAATGCTTTTAGACATGAAAGAAGCTAAGCGCGGAGAACATGCATCTAATTTAGGTTGTCTTATTGCAAAACATATTGCAGATCAGTATCACCTACCCAGTTTTATTGTAGACCCCGTAGCAGTGGATGAAATGGAAGATATTGCACGTTTTACGGGTATGCCAGAAATTAAAAGAGATAGTTTATTTCACGCTTTAAACCAAAAAGCCGTTGCAAGAAAAGTTGCTAAAGACTTTAATAAACCTTATGAATCTCTAGATTTAGTGATTGCACATCTTGGTGGCGGTATCAGTATTGCAGCACATCATTTTGGAAAAGTAATCGATGTCAATAACGCACTTGATGGTGACGGTCCAATGTCACCTGAACGTAGTGGTGAAGTTCCGATGGGACCTCTTTATAAGATGGCATTATCGGGAAAATACACGTTAAGAGAAATCCAACGTAAAAATTACGGACAAGGTGGGCTGGTTGCATATCTTGGTACCAATGATGGTGCAACCATTATGAAGCGAATTAACGAAGGCGATGAAAAAGCACGTTTTATCCATGAAGTGATGTGCTATCAAATTGCAAAAGAAATTGGTGCCTATGCAACTGTATTAAAAGGACATGTGGATGGCATTGTTTTAACCGGTGGACTTGCATATAATAAGTTAACTGTTGAACTCATTAAAGAAAGAGTTCAATTTATAGCACCTGTGTTAGTTTATCCAGGCGAAGATGAAATGGAAGCTTTAGCTTTAGGTGCACTTCGTGTACTTCAAGGCGAAGAAGTAGCTAAGAAATACGAATAGGAGGTTGTAACATGATTCGTACTATGCTAGATTTAGTCAAACGTGCTGAATTGTTAAAGCCGAAAGTGATGGTGGTTGCTGCTGCACACGACCATCCTGTTTTAGAAGCGGTTGTGATGGCAAAAGATGCAAAACTAATTGAACCGATTTTAATTGGTGACAAACAAGAAATCGAAAAGATTTTGCATGAACTCCATGCCAAAATGAGCGACTATCAAATCATTGATGAAAAAGATCTCGTTAAAGCATCAGAAGAAGCAGTTAAACTCGTCTCTTCGGGTAAAGGCGATATTTTGATGAAAGGTTTTGTTGATACATCAGTGATTTTAAGAGCTGCATTAGATAAAGAGTTTGGCTTAAGAACCCCAAATCGCATCTCACACGTTAGTGTGATGGAAATCCCTGCGTATCATAAATTACTGATGATGTCAGATGGAGCGATGAATATTGATCCAAATGTTGATATTAAACAAGAAATTATCGAAAATGGTGTTGAGGTGTTACACGCGATTGGCGTGAAACACCCTAAAGTAGGCATGATTGCAGCTATAGAAAAAGTGAATCCAAAGATGCAAGCCACTTTAGATGCCGTTGAACTCATTGAAAGAAATCGTAATGAACGCATTAAAGGATGTACGATTGGTGGACCATTTGCATTAGATAATGCGATTAACCAAGAAGCAGCAATGCACAAAGGTGTAACTGATCCGATGGCAGGTGATGTCGATTTCATCGTCATGCCACAAATCGAATCCGGAAATGTTTTTTATAAGAGTATGATGTTTTTAGCTGGTGCAAAAAGTGCTTCAGTTATTGCAGGTGCGAGAAAACCCATTGTTTTAACGTCACGTGCAGATTCTAAAGAATCTAAATTTTATTCCATCGCTCTTTCTTGTCTGATTGCAGAAGCGAAGTAGTGAGGATATAACATGATTATACTGGATGGCGTATCACTCTCATTATCCGATTTAAAACGTATTGCCGATGGAATAGAAAAAGTAAGTATACACCCTGACAATTTAATTAAAGTAAGAAAATCAAGAGATATTGTTCGAGACATGTCAAACAATGATGTAGCGGTTTATGGTGTTAATACGGGGTTTGGTCATTTATCAAGCATTAAAATCGATAAAAAACAATTATCTGAAGTACAAGCCAATTTACTGATGAGTCACGCATGTGGAATGGGAGAACCACTTGCGAAACAAACCGTTAGAGTCATGATGGCTTTACGCGTTAATGCTCTGATTCAAGGATATAGTGGTCTTCGCGAGGAGACCGTTTTGAAATTGGTTGAGTATTTAAATGAAGATTTAATTCCTGTTGTCTATGAAAAGGGAAGTTTAGGAGCGAGTGGTGATTTAGCACTACTTTCGCATATGAGTCTACCTCTCATTGGACTTGGAGAACTCAGCTACCAGGGAAAAAATTATCAAGCAAAAGAAGCTTTAGCCTTAGCCAACGTTAAACCCTTAGATGGTCTTAAAGCAAAAGAAGGTTTAAGTTTAATTAACGGTACACAAGCGATGTCTGCCATCGGTGGATTGGTTTTATATGATGCATATCGTTTACTTGATTATAGTAATTTAGCACTATCTTTAACGATGGAAGCTTTAGAAGGTATTACAGATGCCTACGATTCAAGAGTTCATCACGCACGAAAACAACTGGGTCAAATTGAAATTGCAAAACGTATATTAAATTATTTAGAGGGCAGTGAAATGACAACAAGACAAAATGATAAGCGTGTTCAAGATGCCTATTCGCTGCGCTGCGCACCTCAAGTGCATGGTGCGACACTCGATGCACTTGAACATGTTAAAGTCGTTTTAGAACGTGAAATGAATGCTGTGACAGATAATCCACTGATCTTCATCGAAACAAACGAAGCGATTAGTGCAGGAAACTTTCATGGTGAACCCTTAGCCATGGTTTTTGACTATTTAGGCATTGCACTAAGTGAACTTGCAAGTATTAGTGAACGTCGTATTGAACGTATGGTTAATCCACATCTATCATGTGGTTTACCACCTTTTTTAGCAAAACAATCAGGTTTAAATTCTGGGTTTATGATTATGCAATATACGGCAGCTTCACTCGTTTCTGAAAATAAAGTTTTCGCACATCCTGCATCTGTTGATTCAATCCCATCTTCAGCAAACCAAGAAGATCATGTATCGATGGGATCTATTTCTGCACGAAAAGCAAAGATGATTTTAGAAAATGTAAGAAAAGTGGTTGCGATTGAGTTGATGACTGCATGTCAGGCTATTGATCTACGTGGTAAGAAGAAGTTAGGTCAGTATACAAACAAAGTCTATGATAAGATTAGAACCTTTATTCCTTTCTTTGAAAAAGATGACATGTTATTTCCCTATATGCATGAAATGGAGAGAAAACTAAGTGAAGATGGATTCTATGAAGCCATTTTTAAGGAGGAGAAGTAATGAGAAGTATAACCCTAAAGGATATCTTTCAAACATTACCAGAACCTATTGTTTTTGATCAAAATTTAAGAAGAGCACCTAAACGAACTGCATCATTATCAAGTCATGATATTGAGCTTGCTTTAAAGAATGCACTTCGTTATATTCCACAAGAATGGCAAGACGAACTCATTCCAGAATTCTTAACAGAACTCATGGAAAGGGGTCGTATTTATGGGTATCGTTTTAGACCAAAAGAGTTAATCTTTGGTAAACCGATTGAATCTTATCAAGCGAGCACCTTAGAAGGTAAAGCGTTTATGGTCATGATTGATAACAATCTAGACCCTCAAGTCGCTTTATATCCATATGAACTTGTCACATATGGTGAAACCGGACAAGTCTGTCAAAATTGGATGCAATATCATTTAATAAAAAAATATTTAGAAATCATGACACATCAGGAAACATTAACTGTGATGTCAGGTCATCCTCTTGGGTTATTTGATAGTCACGAAAGAGCTCCAAGGGTCATCATTACAAATGGTCTGATGGTTGGTATGTATGATCATCCAACCTCTTTTGAACGTGCACAAGCACTAGGTGTTGCTAATTATGGACAAATGACTGCAGGTGGCTGGATGTATATTGGTCCTCAAGGCATTGTTCATGGAACATATTCGACACTACTTAATGCAGGAAGACTAAAACTGGGAATTTCAAATAATCAAAACTTAGCAGGAAAACTCTTTGTATCTTCTGGTTTAGGGGGTATGAGCGGTGCCCAGGGTAAAGCGATACACATTGCGGGTGGTGTTGGTATTATTGCAGAAGTGGATATGTCACGTATAGTAACACGACTTAAACAGGGTTGGATAGATCGTGTTACAGATAATCAAGAAGAAGCATTTCATCTTGCAAGAGAAGCTCAAATCAAACAAGAAGCATTAGCCATTGCCTATCATGGTAATATCGTTGATCTTTTAGCATGTGCGTGTATGAATCATGTAAAAATCGATTTATTAAGTGATCAAACATCATGTCATGCGGTTTATGAAGGTGGTTATTGTCCGTATCAACTTTCATTTAGCAAACGGACTGAGATGCTTAAGCATGATCAAGAAAAATTTAAAGCATTAGTCAATGAATCTTTAATCAAGCACTATCATTACATTGAAGAACTTGTATCAAGAGGAACCTACTTTTTTGATTATGGGAATGCCTTCTTAAAATCAGTTTATGATGCAGGTGAAACATCCATGTGTAAAAATGGCGTTAATGATTTAGAAGGCTTTAATCAACCATCTTATGTCGAAGAGTTGATGGGTCCACTTTTATTTGATTATGGTTATGGTCCATTCCGTTGGGTATGTTTATCTGGAAAACAAGAAGATCTTGACTTAACCGATTTAGAAGCGATGAAACTCATTCCAAAAGACAAACGTTTCCAAGATTATGATAACTATATGTGGATTAAAAATGCTAAAGACAATGCGTTAGTTGTTGGTACAAAAGCACGTATTTTATATCAAGATGCAGAAGGCAGATTAAAAATTGCACTTAAATTTAATGAACTTGTGAGAGAGGGTCTTGTGGGTCCAATCATGTTAGGTAGAGACCATCACGATACGGGTGGAACAGATTCACCTTTTAGAGAAACAGCAAACATTAAAGATGGTTCAAATATTATGGCCGATATGGCAACCCATGTTGCCTTAGGAAATGCAAGTCGCGGCATGAGTTTGGTTGCACTTCATAACGGTGGTGGTGTTGGTGTTGGTAAATCCATTAATGGTGGCTATGGCATGGTCTTAGATGGATCTTTAAGAGTTGATGAGATTTTAAAAGAAGCGATGATCTATGATGTGATGGCAGGCGTTTCAAGACGTGCTTGGGCGACGAACGATCACGCGATTGAAACTGCATTAACATTTAATCAAAATCAAGATAGAGCAACCATTACCATTCCTTTTTTAAGTGATGAAGAAAAGATTAAACAAGCGATCAAAAACTACAAGAAGGGAAATTAAATCATGAAAATTGTACAATGTGTCCCCAATATCAGTGAGGGTAGAGACTTACAAAAAATTGAAAGAATCATAGAACCATTAAGACATCAAGAAGGCTTTAAACTGATTAGTTATGAACCCGATAAAGATTATAATCGTACGGTGATTACACTAATTGGTGATCCAGATAAAATGATTATTCCATTGATCAACTTTGTTCAAAAAGCGATGGAAGAAATTGATATGAATCAACATCACGGAGAACACCCAAGAATGGGTGCGGTTGATGTCATTCCATTTATTCCTATCCAAGAGATGACACTTGATGAATGCGTCAACTATGCGAAATCCCTTGCAGATCATGTATCATTCATGTATCAGATTCCAGTCTTTCTTTATGCGAAAGCAGCACAAGTAAAAGAAAGAGAAAGCTTACCTGAAATCAGACGTGGCGAATTTGAAGGGATGAAAGAAAAAATTCAAGATCCGATGTGGAAACCAGATTATGGTCCTTCATTTATTCATCCTACATTTGGTGTCGTTGCTATAGGAGCAAGACTTCCACTCATTGCATTTAATATCGATTTAAATACGATGGATGAAAAGATTGCGTCTGCAATCGCAAAAGCAATCAGACAATCTTCTGGTGGTTTTCAATATATCCAAGCAGGACCAGCAACACTTGTTGAAAGAGGTCATGTTCAAGTCACGATGAACATTTTAGATTATAAAAAGAATCCGATATACCGTATTTTAGAAACGGTAAAAATGGAAGCTAAACGGTATCAAGTCAATGTGATGAGTTCGGAAATCGTGGGGCTTTTACCAAAAGAAGCTATCACGGATTCTCTTAAGTATTATTTGCAAACTGAGAAGATCACATTTGATAAAAATATGTCTTTTGAGACGATTGTAGAACTCGTTAGAACCTATTTATTATTTAGAGATTTTGACATCGAAAAAATGATTGAAGCCAATCTTTAAAAGGAGGAATCATCATGCATGCTGATCGTATTATTTATCATATTAAATCGATATATACATCCGAACAAGTGCCACCTGTTAAAGGAAAGAGCATGTCTTTGATCAAAGAGATTAAGGATGGATTTATCGCAATTAAAGATGGAAAAATAATCGGTATCGGTGAAGGTGAAGGAGATTCATATATTCACTCTGAAACAGAACTGATTGATGCACATCAGATGATTATGATTCCTGGTCTAATCGATTCACACACGCACCTTGTTCATGGTGGCTCAAGAGAATATGAGTATGAAAAACTTCAAAAAGGAACGCCTTACTTAGAGATTTTAAATCAAGGTGGTGGCATTTTAGGTACCGTGATGCATACCAGAAATGCAAGTTTTGAAGAACTCTATCATAAGGCTTATCACTCTTTAGATCTGATGATGACTTACGGTGTAACAACGGTTGAATCAAAGAGTGGTTATGGCCTATCTTTTGAGCATGAAACCAAACAACTGAGAGTGAATCAAAGACTTAATGATCATCATCCAATCAGAGTTTTATCAACCTATATGGGTGCACATGCTGTCCCCAAAGAATATATAGGTAGAAAAAACGAATATATGTTATCGATGATGGAAGATATCAAAAAAATAAAGGATTTAGAACTTGCAGAAGCGGTTGATGTTTTTTGTGAAGAAGGTGTTTTTTCGGTTGATGAGACAAACATGATTTTAGAACATGCAAAATCATTAGGTTATCAGATCAAGATGCACGCAGATGAAATACATCCACTCGGTGGTGCAGGACTTGGTGTTAAACTTGGGTGCAGTTCAGTTGATCATTTAATGGCCATCAAAAATGTAGATATTGATCTTCTAGCGCAATCGAATACGGTTGCTAATGTCTTACCAGGAACGTCATTTTATTTAAAAAAAGGATATGCGAAGGCAAGAGAAATGATTGATAGAGGTGTCGCATTATCTATTGCGGGGGATTATAACCCTGGATCTTGTCCGACAGAAAATTTTCAATTGATCATGCAACTCGCATCGAATCAAATGAAACTGACTCCAGAGGAAGTTTTAACTGCTGTCACAATCAATCCCGCTTATCATTTAGGTTTATCATCATCTAAAGGTTCTTTAGAAGTTAGCAAGGATGCAGATTTCGTCTTGCTTGATATCCCTAATTTAACGTATATGCTTTATCACTTTGGTATCAATCATACAAAAGATGTTTATATTAAAGGTAAAAAAGTGGTCAGTGACCAGAAAGTGGTGAAAAGTTTATGAGTAAGCTTATTGATTTATCGGTTCAATCATTTATTCATGAAGTTGATTCTAAATCACCGGCTCCAGGTGGTGGTAGTGTATCTGCACTGATGTCAGCTATGGGAGTTGCCCTCATGCGCATGGTAGGACACTTATCTGTTGATAAAAAGAAATTTTTAGCCTTAGATTCCAAAATTCAATTTGAATTTAAAGATGTTGTAGAGTCACTTGAAGTTGTTAAAGAAGAGTTTATGCATCTGATCGATCAAGATACAGAAGCATTTAACCTCATTGTTAAAGCATATCAAATGCCAAAAAATACTGAAGAAGAAATCACAATGAGAAAAGAAAAAATTCAAGAAGGAACGATGAAAGCCATTATGGTTCCTCTAAAAGTAGCTACACTTTCTTTATCAGCTTTACATCAATTTGATTATATTTTAACTTATGGTAATAAACAAACCATTTCTGATTTAGGTGTCGCTACACTCTCACTTTCTTCTGGCGCACTAGGTGCCATCATGAATGTGATGATTAATCTTCCAGGACTTGATGATGAGATTGCAAAAAAACAATTTTTATTCCAAGTTGAAGACTTGAAACACAAGGTTGAAGAAGCAAGAGAAGATCTTCTTAAAAAGGTTTATCTTTCGCTTAATTCAAAGTAAGAAAATAGATTCATTCTAAATAAGAAATTTAGTCAAGATATAGCCTTGAACTAAACCTATTCATACCGTATAATAAAGTTAATCGAATCGACATGATGGTGCTGATGAAGCCTAACAGGGAATCAAGTGATAATCTTGAGCTGTCCCAGCAACCGTGATACGGACGAAATGCGAATGACCACTGCTAAAGCGGGAAGGTGCAGAGTAGGATGATGTTAAGCCGGGAGACCTACCACATATGTCAAAGCGAGTCATCTTCTGGGGTTGAGAAGGACAAAAATCCTCTTTTTGTCTATTTCCATACCCCAAAGGTATGGTTTTTTATTTGAGAAAAGGAGAATTTACATGAAAAGATTAGGTTTTGTTGTCTTATTTTTCTTAAGTATCGTGCTTCTTGCTGGTTGTCAGGAAGCAACTCCAACAGGCGATACGTTTTTAGTTGAAGTGAAAGGTATTTCAGGTGAAGTTTTACTGAGTGAAGATGTGGTTTATCCAGAAAACACCGAACTTAGTTTACTTGAAATCATTGATGAAGCTATTGATTTAGATTATGAGTTAAGTCAATATGGTGCATTTATTAAAGGTGTTGGTGGGAATTACCCCAAAGAATATGGGATCACCTTTAACTATTGGTGGGGCCTCTATGTGAATAACGAAATGAGTATGACGGGTCTTGATCAAATCACTTATGAAGAGGACATGGTGATTGAATTTAGAGAGTCAACGATGTTATCCGCATTCGACTTAGAAATGAACGCATATATTGATACATTTTTAGAAAATTTAACAGATGATTATTTAAATGAAACTGTGATGAGCCAACATGTGCTTGCAGCAATTAAACAGCTCGGATTTTATGGTTATGACATTCCAGATTTAACAGCAATAACCTACCCAACATTTGATGATTCAACGATTGGTAATGCATTTAAATCAGCTTTAGTGATGCATGCTAAAGATCAAACACCAAGTGTATCATTTTTAAACACATTTTTAGGATTCCAAGTGACAAATCCATATGATGCAGTGACTTATTTAAATGCATTTGATGTGCTATATAAAACGATTGAACACGAGAGAAGAGATGCTGTTGTTTCTTATCTCTTAACAGAAGAACCAAGTTTTATGGATGCAGATTATGCTGCCATGGCATTAACAGCTGTATCTTCTGTAAGAGAAAGTGAAAATGGAACTCAAATTATTAATGCAATGGTTACTTATATTAAAGACAGCATGAGTAAAGATGGCGTCGTTTCTTGGGGAAATGCAAACGCATCTTCAACAGCTGCAGTTATCTTAGGACTTTTAGCCATTGGAGAAGATCCTCGTAGTGAAGCATACACAGTAGATGGTGTTGATTTGATGGAAGCATTAATGCTTTATCAAGGAGATGCAGGATTTAAATATTTACAAGCAGATACAAATGATGATCTCGCATTCTCAACACCTCAAGCATTTGCAGCACTTGTCGCTTATAAAATTGTTAGAGATCAACTGGCTTATTCAACCCACCAACTCAATTTATGGGTGATTGAATAAAGATAAAGGATGTGATGGCATGAAACCTATACAATTAAAGATATTGATTTCAGCCATCGTTATCATCGTTGGTGTGGTTTTAATCAGACTCTTTCTTTTTGAAAATCGCGCTGACCAAAGTGGAACTATCTATCTTACAATCACTGGAGAAAATGAAGAAATCGTATATGAAGGTGAATTGGAATTTATCGAAGGTGATTCATTCTATGATGTTCTTGATAGACATTTTGAACTCACCTGTGCAACTGCTACCTATCAACCAGATGAAGGATGTAACTATACATTTAACAGTATTCTTTATCAAGGTAAAGTGATTTTAGGTATTAAGAATGATGACTTTGAACTTATGACAAACTGGTCTGATACCTTTTTATCCTTTTATTATATGGAAAATGGCGAAAAAAAATTAGCCACCGTTGGACCAAGTCGATTAGCGTTTGAAGATCAAGATGAAATTTTAATACACTATGAAAATGCGTGGGAGTGATTTCGTTTGAGCATAACACAGAAAGCAATTAAAGATGTTGCACTGATTGCCATTTGTTCGGCAATTCTTTTCGTGCAACAACTTGCACTTTCTGTGCTTCCTAACATTCAGTTTTCGACGTTGCTTGTTGTTTTATATGCGAAAGTGTTAGGGTTTAGAAGAACATCACTTATTATTACAATTCATGTAATTACCTATAATGTTTTATCACCTTTCGGATCAGTTATTCCAACATATTTACCCTTCATGTATGCAGCTTGGATGCTTATTCCCATTTTTCTTTCAACTGTATTTAAAAAGGTTGATTCTGCATTTGGACTTGCTGTCATTGGTTTTTTCTTTGGATTTGTTTACGGATGGATGTTTATTCCCGCGGCGGTCTTTTTAACAGATGCACCATTTCTTGCGTACTTAGTGATGGATATACCCTTTGAAATCATGATGGCATTATCAAACTTCATTACGATTTATTGGTTATTTGAGCCACTGAAAAAAGTTTTAAGTGAACAATTAGCACGTTACGAACATAAACAAAAAAATGGCGATTCAATTTAGAATCGCCATTTCATTTTTAATTATGCTAACCAAACGAGTTTCTTGTAAAGGATTAATGAGATTGTATCAACAATCATAAAGAAGAAACCAAATGGGAAAACCAAGATACCAATAATGATTAATACGACATTATTTGTATCGATACCTTTGACAATACGGTAAATACCCCAATACACACCCCATAATAGTGCAAGAAGAATCTTAATGATTAATGGTAAATCATCACTAAACTTGATAAAACTTTTCATTCGTTTATTCCTCCTATGTTCTTTATAACACTAGTATAGTCCTATTTTCTTAATTTGTAAATTGTTTAAACTGAAGATGAACAATCATCATTCACTTACTTTCAGTAAAAGTTCGAAAAGTGATTGACAGCGCTTTCATCGTTCGATTATAATGAATATAGATACGATACAGAGGTGCGATCTATTGTGTATGCCATCAAATAAAGGAAGGGATATCCGCTTGATGGTTGAAGGAGTATGTCGCCGAAAGCTTAATGTGCATCCCCACATTAACCTTGATGATTGAGGAAACACCTCCTTCATTGCCATTTTAAACATAAATGGAGAGCTGTCCTTGACAGTGCTCCTATTTTTTTTTGAAAAGAGGTTAGATGAATGATTAAAAAATTTAAGATTGGTGACCAAAAAAGTTATGAACGCGTGATTACACAAGAAGAAGTTACGCAATTTGCAGCGATTACGGGTGATTTTAATTTAGCGCATTATGATGAAGATTTTTGTAAACGAACGATCTTTAAAAAGCCGATTGTTCACGGTATGTTTGTCGGATCTTTGTTTTCTAAAGTGTTTGGTATGGAATATCCAGGTGGAGGTATGATTTATTGTACACAGAATTTAAAGTTTTTAAAACCTGTTTATCCCGACACAATGCTTAAAATTGTGATTACAGTGAAAGAGATTATTTTAGAGAAAAATCGCGTGATATTTACGACGGAAGTCTTTAACGATCTAGGTGAATGTGCAGTAACCGGTGAAGCCATGATGATGCCACGAAAAGAAAGCGACTGCTTATAGCATTAAAGGAGAAGAAAATATGATGAAAGTTACACATAAATTAAGATTATCTGAACATGATGCACATTATGGTGGTCATTTGGTTGATGGAGCAAGAGTTTTAGGTTTATTTGGTGATGTTGCGACTGAAATACTAATCAGACATGATGGTGATGAAGGTCTATTTAGAGCGTATGAAAAAGTTGATTTTTTAGCACCACTTTATGCAGGTGATTTTATTGAGGTTGAAGCAGAATTGATTTCAGTTGGAAAATCATCAAGAAAAATGCATTTCAAATGTTTTAAGATTATTACTGCAAGACCAGATATCTCAGCATCAGCAGCGGATTTACTTGCTGAAAAGATTTTAGTCACTGAAGCGATTGGAACGTGCGTAGTTTTAGTTGATAAGATGAGAGGTCATCATGAATAAACTGATCATTACATGCGCGATTTCTGGTGCAGAAGTGACCAAAAAAGATAATCCATATGTTCCATATACGATTCAAGAGATGGCAGAGGAAGCTTATCAGGCTTATAATGCAGGTGCAGCGATCATCCATCTACATGTAAGACATGATGATGGAAGACCAACACAAAGCAAATTACGCTATGAAAAAGCGATTAAAGCGATTAAAAAGCGTTGTCCAGATGTCATTATTCAACCATCAACGGGTGGTGCTGTTGGGATGTCTCGTGATGAAAGACTAAAACCAACACTTTTGTCACCTGAAATGTGCACACTTGATTGTGGGACACTCAATTTTGGTGGTGATGATATCTTCGTCAATACTGAAAACGATATTAAGTATTTCGCACATCGCATTTATGAAAAGAGTATATTTCCTGAACTAGAGTGTTTTGAAAAAGGGCACATCGATTTAGTTTTAAGGCTTCATAAGAAAGGTTTTATAAAGACCCCCATGCATTTCTCCTTTGTCTTAGGTGTTAATGGTGGAATGACAGGCGAAGAAAGAGATTTTCATTTTATGCGAGAAAGTATTCCTATGGATGCGACCTACAGTGTTGCAGGTATAGGGAAATATGAATTTTCTCTTGCAGAACTTTCTATCAAATATGGTGGTCACGTTCGCGTAGGATTAGAAGATAATTTATATCTTGAAAAAGGTGTTTTAGCAAAAGGTAATCAAGAACTGGTTGAAAAAGTTGTACAGATTGCAAAATCATATGGCAGAGAAATTGCTACACCTGATGAAGCGAGACAAATCTTAGGATTAAGGAGAATATGAAGATGGCAGAATCACGTTTTGGTACACATCGCGTCATTGAACCTAAAGGAAGTTTACCGCAAGCTGCATTTTGTATTGATGCAACTCCAGTTTGTGGGGATACAGAGATTTTGATCGATGTCGATGTATTAAATATTGACAGTGCATCCTTTCATCAACTTAAAGAAGCTTGTAATCATGATGTTGATAAAATGAAACAGATGATTAAAGATATCGTTAAAGCACAGGGAAAAATGCAAAATCCAGTGACTAAAAGTGGGGGGATGCTCATTGGTACAGTAAGACAAGTGGGAAAACTTCACCATGATCAACATCTTCAAAAAGGGATGAAGATTGCTACATTGGTCTCTTTATCTTTAACACCGCTTTATATTGAAGATATTCATGAGATTAACTTAACTAATGAACAGGTAAGTATCACTGGACAAGCTATTCTTTTCGATTCAGGAATCTATGCAGTGATACCTGATGATATGGATGAAAAACTTGTTTTAGCAGCACTTGATGTGTGCGGTGCACCTGCACAAGTGAAAAAACTTACAAAGTCAGGACAAACCGTGTTTATCATAGGTGCAGCAGGTAAATCAGGACTACTTTGTAGTTATGTCGCTAAAAAACAAGTGGGCAAAAAAGGTAAAGTCATCGGTTTAGTGAATGAAGAATCTCAAGTTAAACTCTTAAAAGAGTTAGGCTATGTGGATGAGATCATTATGGAAAACGCACTAAACAGTGTTTCAGTTTATGAGCACATGATTAACATCACTGATGGTAAATTGGCAGATTTAACCATCAATGTTGTTAATGTTCCTTCAACAGAAATGACATCGATTCTAGCAACCAAAGATGAAGGGATTGTTTATTTCTTTAGTATGGCAACATCATTTACAAAAGCAGCTTTAGGAGCTGAAGGCGTTGGAAAAGATGTCACCATGATGATTGGTAATGGATATACCAAAGATCATGCTGAAATCACCTTAAATTTATTTAGAGAAAATAAACAACTCTACGATTTATTCATGAAGAAATACGCATAGGGAGAGACGTATGAAATTAAATTTAAACGAAAGTTATTTAGCACGAAAAAAAGCTTATTTTGGACACGTCAGTGAAGAAGAATGGAATGACTGGAAATGGCAGACAGCACATCGCATTCGTAACGCTGAAGAGTTAAAAAAATATGTTCCATTAACTAAGGATGAAGAAGATACGATTCATCGTATTTTAGGCCATTTAAGAATGGCGATTACACCTTATTATTTAACTCTAATTGACCCTGAAGATCCAAGTTGTCCGATCAGACAACAAGCTGTTCCTTTTAGCGGTGAACTAATTCAAGGAAAAAATGATTTACTTGATCCACTCCATGAAGACCATGATTCACCCGTACCTGGATTAACACATCGTTATCCTGATCGCGTTTTATTTTTGATTACAGATATGTGTTCGATGTATTGTCGTCATTGTACAAGAAGACGATTTGCTGGTCAAAAAGATGGTGAAATGAAGTTAGAAAATATTGATCGAGCAATCAACTACATTAAAGAACACGAAGAAGTCAATGACGTTTTACTTTCTGGTGGGGATGCGTTTATGGTAAGTGATGAACGCATTGAATATATTTTAAAAAAATTAAGAGAAATCGATCACGTGCAAGTGATTCGTTTTGGTACAAGAACACCCGTTGTTATGCCACAAAGAGTTACTGATAAGTTAGTCGATATGCTTAAAAAGTACCATCCTATTTGGGTTAATGTTCATTTTAATCACCCGAATGAGATCACACCCGAATCTAAAGCAGCAATTGATAAGTTAGTCAATGCGGGCATTCCTGTAGGTAATCAATCAGTTTTACTCAAAGGGGTTAATGATTGTGTGCATATTATGAGAAAACTGGTTAAAGGATTAATAGCTATCCGAGTAAGACCATATTACATCTATCAATGTGATTTATCCTTTGGTATTGAACATTTTAGAACAAGTGTCTCTAAAGGTATTGAAATTATTGAAGGTTTAAGAGGACACATTTCAGGTTTAGCAATTCCAACGTTTGTTGTTGATGGACCTAATGGCGGTGGAAAGATTCCTGTGATGCCAAACTATGTGATCTCACAAGCACCTGGTAAAGTTGTACTTAGAAACTATGAAGGTGTGATGACCACGTACAGTGAACCAGACACTTATATTTCAGAATGTCAATGTGAGGATTGTAAAAAAGAAAAGCTCGATGGAATTAGTGGCATGTTACAGGGTAACCGTATTTCAATGGAACCTGAGTTTTTAAAACGTAAAGATCGGATGAAACATGATTAACCTTTTAGGTCACTGCAAGACAATAGGTATTGTTGGTCTTGCAAAAAATACGGGTAAAACAACAACACTCAACTATTTGATTCAAAACTATCAACACCAGATTCTTGGCTTAACTTCGATCGGTTTAGATGGAGAAGAAATCGATCAAGTTAACTTTCTTCCTAAACCTCGAATTAAGGTTTTTCCTGGAATGGTGGTTGCAACTTCAGCTGAGTGTTTAAATCAAACAGACGTTTCTTTTCAAGTGATTAAAGAGACATCTTTTCAAACTGCATTGGGTAAAGTCTTTATGGTAAAGGCTTTAACAGAAGGTTTTATCATGCTAGCAGGACCAACAACCAATAAAGAACTCAACCAGTTGATTGAGATGATGAAACTCTATACAGATATGATCTTTGTCGATGGAGCATTATCTAGAATGACATTTTCTGCAATCTCTGAACTTGATGGTATCGTGTTAGCAACAGGTGCAGCTTTCTCAGAAGAAATGTCAGAAACCATCATGAAGACAGAGCATGTCATCAAAACGTTTAGTTATGATCTTACGCAAAGAGATATCAATGATAAATTCTCGTTTTTTGCAGAATGCGATCATGAATCTTATCCGTTGGCCCATAAAAAATATGAGGAGATAAAAGGTATATTGCATCAGATAAAAGATAGGGTAAAGTGGGTATACATTAAAGGTGCAATCACTGAAAAGATGATTCAAATGTTCATCGATCTTAGAATTAATCATTTTGAACTTGTTATTGACGATCCAGCAAAACTTTTATTTCATCATCACTATGCAGATGTATTTGATAAACTCCATATACATGTAACTGTAAGAAAGAAATGTCCTCTTGTCTTGATCACGGTAAATCCGTATCGACCTGTAGGAACATCCTATGATCCTTTTGTATTTGAAAAAATGATTAAAGCATTAACCGATATCAATGTCATCAATGTGAAGCGCGTGGAGGTAAACAATGGAAAATAAACTATTATTAAATCAAGAAACGATTGCATCATGTAGAAAAGATGCAAAAAAGATTGCAGATCAAGTTCAATCTTATATTGATAAGCATACAACCGTTGCTGTTGAAAGAACGGTTTTAAGATTGCTTGGTATTGATGGTGTTGATGAATTTGGAAGACCACTCGTCAATGCGGTCATTGATCACATTGTCGAAAAGGCAGACCTTTCTTTAGGTGTATCTCACTACATGCATTATGCAGTTAAAGAAAGTGAAGAAACACCACAAGAAATCAGTCGTAGAATTGCTAATAAAACACTAGACTTATCCGTATATCAAACGTATTCACCAGTAATCAAACACGATGCTCTTCAACCTTTTATCGAAAAAACATTAGCTAGAGTGGATGCGATGAAAGAGTTAAGAAAAGGCTGGATTGAAAGAACAGGAAAAAAAGATACACCGAGTAAATATGTGATTGTAGCAACAGGTAATATCTATGAAGATATGAAACAAGCCGTATCAGCAGCTAAAAAAGGTGCTGATATCATTGCGGTCATCAGAAGTACTGGACAATCACTTTTAGACTATGTTCCCTTTGGAGCAACCACAGAGGGCTTTGGTGGAACATATGCAACTCAAGAAAACTTTAGATTAATGCGTCAAGCATTAGATCAAGTATCTGAAGAAGAAAATCGTTATATCAAACTTGTTAATTACGCATCCGGATTATGCATGCCTGAAATCGCTGCGATGGGTGCAATTGAACGTCTTGATATGATGTTAAATGATTCTCTATATGGCATTATTTTTAGAGACATTAATATGAAAAGAACTTTAGTCGATCAATATTTTTCGCGGGTGATTTCAAGTTACGCTGAAATTATCATTAACACCGGAGAAGATAATTATTTAACGACGTCCGATGCATTTGATCACGCGCATACCGTTTTAGCATCACAGTTTATTAATGAACAGTTCGCTAAAAATGCAGGTATGAAAGAATCACTGATGGGTTTAGGACATGCATATGAAATTGATCCAAATATGGAGAATAGTTTTTTATATGAACTGGCTCAAGCTGAAATGGCAAGAGAAATCTTTCCAAATTCTCCTTTAAAATATATGCCACCAACAAAACATATGACTGGTGATATTTTCAAAGGATGTGTTCAAGATGCACTTTTTAATGCAGTATCTGTATCTACGAAACAGTCCATACATTTACTGGGTATGATGACAGAAGCGATTCATACGCCGTTTATGAGTGATCGTGCGATTGCTTTAAATATTGCATCCTATATTGAAAAAGCGTTTAAAAATTTTGGTGACGATATCCAATTTAAACCAGATGGTATCATTGTTAAACGTGCACAAGATGTTTTATCTAAAGCATGGCATCTTCTTAAGGAAATTAAGGAAGAGGGATTGTTTAAAGCTTTAGAAAAAGGACGATTTGCAGAGATTTCTCGCAAAGAAGATGGAGGAAAAGGGCTCCATGGTGTTTTTTTAAAACATCAAAACTACCAAAACCCAATCCTTGACTTACTTAAATCGCGTATGAAGGAGGGATCAAGATGAGTTCTAAATCAACATGGGTACGTCCTTATGGGGATACCGAAAATGATGGAAAAATTCAGATTTCATTTTCACTTCCAGTACCAGTATCACCACTAGGTGAAGAGGCTGCTAAAAAGATAGCTTTACAAATGGGGATTCATGATCCGAGTGTCGTTCATTATGAAGCATTATCAGATACGTTTAGTTTTTATATTCTCTATGGTAGAACGGAACATCAAGTAGACATTGCGAATTTAAATGTGGTTGAAGTAGACCATCATACGATGAGTAAAGAAGATGTTGAGGTATACATTGAAAAAAATTTCACTGAACCACTCGTTTTTGTAGGTGCATCAACAGGAACTGACGCACACACGGTTGGTATTGATGCCATCATGAATATGAAGGGCTACAATGGTCATTATGGACTTGAACGCTATAAAGGAATTAAAGCGTATAATTTAGGTGGACAAGTTGATAATGAAACACTTTTAGAAAAAGCGATTGATTTGAATGCAGATGTGATTCTTATTAGTCAGACAGTAACTCAAAAAGATGTTCACATTGAAAACTTAACCAAATTCATTGAATTACTCGAAGCTGAAAATAAACGAAACGACTTTGTTGTTATCATTGGTGGTCCACGTATTCATCATGGACTTGCAAAAGAATTAGGTTATGATGCTGGATTTGGTCCGAAAAAATATGCTTTTGATGTCGCTTCATATGCGGTTCAATACTTATATGAAAAAGGTGTGAAGGTTAAAAGATAGTTTGAGTCATTTTGAGGTATGGTAAAATAGAGATATACCTCATCAGGAAGTGGGGATGTTTGTTGAAACGTATATTACACTTTAAAGCGTTTATCATACCTGCGATCTATTTTGTGGTGATGGCAGAAATAGCCACATGGAACTCGCCGGAACTTTTTTCACGTGTTCATCACACATTTTCGGTTTTAGGTGCACAAGCATTCGATCAAGCGTGGCTGATGAATACGTGTTGGATTGGCTTTGGAGTGTTAGTTTTGATCATAACATCGATGTATCACCAAAAAGAAGATCTACCACTTGCGATTACCTATCCCATTATTGCTTTTGCGATTTCTGTTATTTTGATTGGTATTTGGCGAAGTGATTCTGGTTTAGTCCAAGCATCGACTGATATTGATGAAGCTAAAGACCACCTCATTTTCTATACGATTGGTTTAGGATCAATCATACTTGGCATCATTTTACATGCACTCATGTCCCAATCTAAAAAAATGAAGTATATGCATCTTATGTTTGGCATTCTGATGGTGATATTGATGACATTACTTTATGCAACCTCACACTACCAAGGTCTATTTGATCGATTATTGTGGGCAGTCATTCTGGTATGGCTTTCCTCTATGTTTGGAAGGATGGAAACACATGGCAACCTCAGTTGATTTTAAAGATTATATGGAAGATCAATGTAGGGGTCTTGGTGATGTCAGATTTAAAAAAATGTTTGGTGAATATGGACTTTTCTACAGAGAAAAAATGGTTGGTGTTTTAGCAGACAATAAGCTCTATATAAAACCTACGGATGAAGGTAAAACATTAGTAAAAGATGTTGTTATGGAAAAGTTTTATGAACAAGGAAACCCCTATTTTTTAATTGAAGATACTGATGATCGTGATCTTTTATGGAAACTGATCATCAAGACATATGAAGTATTACCAGCACGAGTTGAAAAGAAAAGGAAAATGAGGTAGGCATATGAAGATCTATACAAAACGAGGAGATCAAGGACAAACAGATTTATTTAATAAACGCGTTAGTAAAGCGGATTTACATATCATGGTTAACGGTTCAATGGATGAAGCAATGGCGTTTTTGATCATGGGTAAACATTACATGAGAGTACCTGAAGTCATTTCAGACATTGATACTATTCACGGTCATTTATTTTCTATTGCGCATGAGATTGCGTTAAACGATCCTGCGAAAGCAATCACAAAAGAAAGTGATGTTTTGTGGTTAGAAAAAAGATTGGATCATTACGATTCATTTTTAGAACCGCTCACCAAATTTATTAAACTTGATCAAACGAAAGCAGCATCTTGGCTTAACCTAGCAAGAGTGACTGTAAGACGCGCTGAAAGAGAACTCGTCATGCTTGCTCATGAACAAGATATCAATACGTATACACTTCAATATATCAACCGTTTATCTGACTATTTATTTACGGTAGCTAGATACTTCGATGAAGTCAAATAAAGGAGGGATGTCATGAATAAAATTAGAGTTATTATTTGGGGATTTGGTGCCATGGGCAAGGGCATGGCTCAAATGCTTCTCATGAAAAAAGGTGTTGAAATCGTTGGCATCTGTGATTTAAATCCAAGTTTAATTGGTAGAAATTTTGCGGATGTCCTTGAAGTTCAAACAGATCATCCTAAAGTTTATATTTCTGATCAAATCGATCTTTTACTACAACATCAAAAAGCTGATATTGTCTTACTTTGCACAGATAGCTTTGTTAAAGGTGCTTTCGAAAAAATAAAGAAGATTGTTACGTACAAAGTGAATGTGATTTCTACTGCAGAAGAAATGGCATATCCCATGGCTTCAGAACCTGAACTCGCTAAACAGATTGATCATTTAGCGAAAGCTTTTGGTGTCACAGTTTTAGGTACAGGTATAAATCCAGGATTTATTATGGATTTATTAGTAGTTGCACTCACAGGAACCATGGTTGATGTCAAGTTTATTGAAGCGAAAAGAATTAACTCACTATCACCTTTTGGACCCACAGTGATGAGGGAACAAGGTGTTGGTGATTCACTGGATGAATATCATCATCGAGTTGCTGAAAAAGAACTCGCTGGACATGTTGGATTTAATGAATCAGTTCATATGATTGCGGATGCTTTGGGTATTAAACTTGACGAATTTACACAACAGATGGAGCCTATCGTAACTGAGATTGACCGTAAGAGTACTTATGGTGAAGCTAAAGCAGGTCATTTAGCAGGCATTAATATGACGGGTCAAGGATTGGTGAATGGGGATGTATTCATTAACATGATTCATCCGCAGCAGATCGAACCTGAATCAGCAGGTATTCAAACAGGCGATTACATCAACTTAAAAGGTACGCCAAACATTCATATGTCGATCACACCAGAGATTAATGGTGGTGTTGGAACGATTGCGATGTGTGTGAATATGATTCCCCATGTTTTAAACGCGAAACCAGGTTTGAAAACGATGATTGATCTACCCGTACCACGTGCTATTTTAGGTGATATGAGAGATTTACTCGATCGTTAATAGCAGCCATCTTTGAAGGAAATCTATAATAAAAGATTTCCTTTTTTGTTTTTTTAACCGATAGTCTATACAAAATCGGTTAAAAATGATATCATTGAGATAGGTAAGCGCTTTCAATTTATGGGTTCCTTTTTTTATGTGTAACGGAGGAAATAAATCATGATTGATCAAAAAACATATGTCGAGATTTATCGCATCATACTACCGATTGAAGAAAGATCTTCAAATCTACCGAGTGATACAAAACGGGTTCCTTTTGAGATGAGATTAAGAGGAAGACTTGTTTCTCCAGCGGAACTGGGTGATATGGTTGAAATTGAGACAGCATCAAAACGCATTGAAAAAGGGATTTTGGTTGCAGTGAATCCCTTCTTTAACCATAACTATGGGCATTATGTTTTGATGTTAACTGAAGTTCGTGATGTCATTTTAAGCGAAACGGAGGATCTTATATGAGCTACCAAGATGTAATGAATCAAAAAAATGAGATCATGCGCAAAGCTTTACAGATGAACTATGATCAGTTTGAAGGACCAGGCATTGGTTTTGATTATGAGAAGATGATGGCATCTTCTGGGTATACCTTAGAAGATGTGATTCGAATTCAAAAAGAAAATAACATTGGTAGTACACCAATGATTGAGTTAAAAAGACTATCTGCATACGCTAGAAAGTTTGCAAAACCAGGATATGGGGCACGTATATTCTTAAAAGATGAATCTCAAAATTTATCGGGTTCATTTAAAGCAAGAAGAGCTGCGATGTCCATCTATCAAGCAAAGAAACTGGGATTTAAAGGCGTGATTGCTGCTACATCAGGAAACTATGGTGCTGCAGTTGCTGCACTAGCAGCACGTCAAGGTTTGAAATGTATTATCGTGCAAGAATGCTACGATTCAAATGGGGTTGGACAACCTGAAATCATTGAAAAAGCGAGAGCTTGTCAAGCATATGGTGCTGAAGTGGTTCAGCTATCGGTGGGACCTGAACTTTTTTATCAGTTTTTAGTGCTATTAAAAGAAACAGGTTATTTTAATGCATCCCTTTACTCTCCTTATGGTGTTATGGGTATTGAAACGTTAGGTTATGAAATTGCGAAAGATATGCATGAAAAAGAAGGAAAATATCCTGAAGCTGTTATTTGTACGAATGCCGGTGGTGGTAATTTAACAGGTACAGCAAGAGGACTTAAAAAAGCTGGAGCTACTGATACAAAGATTATTGCAGCAAGCGTAGATTTATCCGGTCTTCATATGGCATCCGATCATGATTTCAATTTAAAATCATTTACAACTGGTCATACAGGATTTGGTATTCCTTTTTCAACATTTCCAGATCGAAGCGATGTTCCCAGAAGTGCTGCAAGACCCTTAAGATATATGGATTATTACGGGTTAGTCAATCAGGGATCAGTATTTTTTATTACTGAAGCGTTAGCGATTTTAGAAGGTATGGAAAGAGGTCCAGCAGGTAATACGAGTTTAGCACTTGCCTTTAGTCTTGCTCAAGAAATGAAAGATGATGAGATCATTGTCGTACAAGAAACAGAGTATACAGGTGCTGGTAAACATATGAATGCTCAAATCTCATTTGCGAGTGATCGTGGTGTTGAACTTCTTATGGGTAACCCTTTAGATGAAAAACCAGGAAAAAACTTGATCTTTCCTTCATCAGGAGCAATGTTAAAACATAAGGAAGTTTCACTAGATCATTTGAGAACAAGTTATTTAAAACGATATCAAGAGACGATGCTATTTCACTCAGATTATGAATACCTTGCACTTGAACTTAAAACAACAATAGAGCACGTTAAAAAACTCATGGAGGACTTAAATGAAGCCAAGAATTGATGACTTTAATGAACGAAGAAAACACTTAGCAAAGATGAGTGATGCTGAACTGAAAGCTTATTTTGAAAAACTTACGGATCAAATGATTGATCCACTTTTAGAACTCGCATATACGCATACGACACCAGCGATTGAACGAAGTGTATTGATGCGTATGGGTTTTTCAAGCTTAGAAGCAAAAACGTTAACTGAAAAAATGATGGATTATCATCTTTTAGAACATGGTGTAGGTCATGTTGTTATGCGTTATGCAACATTACATGGTTTATCTATGAGAGATGCAGGTTTAAAACTGATTGAAGATAGCAACGAACTAAACAAACTTGCGGAGGCATTTAAATGAATATTAACGATAAATTAGATATCCGTAAGATCTTATTAGACCTAGAGAACTATCGTCCTCGAAGAAGAGGTTGGATTTGGCGAGATCAATCACCTATTGATATGGGTCCATTTCACTATGTTCAAGCAAGTTCTCCATTAAAAAATAGTATTCCTCTTCCTTCAGCAAGACATTTAGGAAACATTGACCCACAACCGGATGCAACCATCACAACAGAGATTGCATCAGGTCGTTTTGAAGATGATATCAGAAGAATGCGTATGGCAGCATGGCATGGTGCAGATCATATCATGGTGATTCGTACAGCAGGACAATCTCATATGGATGGTCTGTTAGAAGGAACACCACAAGGTGTTGGTGGTGTGCCGATCACACGTAAACAAGTACGTGCACAGCGTAAAGCACTTGATTTCATTGAAGATGAAGTGGGAAGACCCATTAATTATCATTCTTATGTATCTGGTGTTGCTGGTCCTGAGATTGCAGTGATGTTTGTTGAAGAAGGGGTGAACGGTGCACACCAGGACCCTCAATATAATGTTTTATACCGAAATATTAATATGATCAGAAGCTTTGTTGATGCAGCTGAAAGTAAAAAGATTATGGCTTATGGTGGTTTAGCACAAATCGATGGTGCACATAATGCGAATGCAACTGCAAGAGATGCATGGAAGGTTATGCCAGAACTTTTAGTTCAACATGCCATTAATAGCAGAATGAGTGAAAAAATAGGTATTCCTCCAGATTTAATCTGTCTATCAACAGTTCCACCCGCTGCACCACCATCACCAGATTTAAAACTGAATTTACCGTATGCAGTTGCCTTAAGAGAACTGATGTCACGTTATAAGATGAGAGCACAGATGAATACGAAATACATGGATTCGTCAACCAGAGAAGCAACCGTTACTCACGTCTTAAACTTACTCATCTCAAGGTTAACGTCTGCAGATATACAGTCAACGATTACACCAGATGAAGGTAGAAACGTGCCCTGGCATGTTTATAATGTTGAAGCATTAGATACTGCAAAACAAGCCATGATGGGGATGGATGATCTTTTAAGTATGTTAGAACTTAAAAAAGATGGTTATCTCTATGATAAAAAAAGAGAAATTCAAGAACGTGCGATTTTAATGATGGAAGAAATTATTGAGCTCGGAGGTTATTTCCAAGCAGTTGAAGCAGGTATGTTTGTTGATTCTGGATGTTATCCTGAACGCATGGGCGATGGTATTGTTCGTCATATGGAAGGTGGAATTGGCGCACAGACGATTATAAAAAGAGCCCATGATTATTTAGCACCAGTGACTGCGCATTATGGCTATAATAACGTAGAACAATATGATAAATCAGTAAAAGATGATCCTTCTAAGTTGATAGGTGGCTGTAGTTTTGAAAAACCGGAACTGATTCAATATATTGATGAACTCGATGAAAATGATAATGTCAATAACCGTTTAGATGAAACTGAGAAGTATCGTCAAACCTCACTTTTGAAACCTGAAGTTCAATGGTTAGGTGATGGCGTGATCACCTTAGACTTATTTTTCCCAACCGATGAAAGAACAGCTGAAGCTGCTGGTTTAGTGGTTGCTAAAAAACTTAATTTAACGAATGCTGAAGTCATTCATAAAGAAGTTCTTCATCCAAGTGAAGGTACGCGTATTCAGCTTAAAGGTCAAGTGGGATTTGATATCGATATACGTACACTCGTTTTACCAGAAAAAGAAGAATTGATGGCTGAGGAAACCATTTTTGAATATGTAAAAAATCATCCCATCAAAGTGATTGCAGGTACCGGTGGTTCAGATGAACACAGTGTGGGTATGCGAGAAGTTTTAGATATCAAACATGGTGGTATCGAAAAGTATGGCATTTCATATATTTATTTAGGCACAAGTGTACCTATCGAAAAGTTTGTTGATGCAGCTATTGAAACAAATGCTGATGTTATTATGATTTCACTCATTATTTCTCATGATGATGTCCATTATAAAAATATGGAAAAACTTCATCATTACGCTATAGAAAAAGGTGTAAGAGATAAACTGATTTTACTCGCTGGTGGCACACAAGTCACACCAGAACTTGCAAGATCTCATGGTATGGACCAGGGATTTAGTCGTGGAACGAAAGGACGTCATGTCGCTTCATTTATTGTGAAACGTCATCAAAAGATGTATGAGGATTGATGTTTTAGTTGCAGAAATTGGATCAACAACAACGGTTGTTAATGCATTTTCAATCCATCAAAAACCGGTGGCCTTTTTAGGTAGAGGTATTCACCAGACGACCGTAGATACGGATGTTCGAGAAGGTTTACAAGGTGCAATTGATGATTTAAAGAAGAATTTAGGTGTCGATGAGTTATCCTATGATGAACTTTATGCATCTTCATCTGCAGCAGGCGGTCTTAAAATGACGGTTCATGGTTTAGTTTATGAGATGACAGCAAAAGCTGCAGAACAAGCTGCACTGAATGCTGGTGGAAATATCCATTTGATTACTGCAAATAGAATAGAACAATCAGATGTTGAAAAAGTGAAGAACTTAAAACCTAACATCATTGTTGTCAGTGGGGGAACTGATTTTGGTGAAAAAGAGGTTGCATTTGAAAATTTAAAAGATTTAGCAGTGTTAGGTATTCCTTTGATCTACACAGGTAATAAGGTCAATCATGAACGCATTAAAGCGTTGGGATATGATCATATAAGAATCGTTGATAATGTTTATCCGAGAGTAGATGATTTTAATATCATGCCTTTGAGAGAAGCGATTTATGAAACATTTGAAAAACATATCATACACGCTAAAGGGATGAAGTATATTTTTGAAATGGTTAATCATGGAATCATACCAACACCAGGCGCAGTGATGGATACCACATTACTCCTTGATGAGATGTTTGATGGCGTCATGACCATCGATGTTGGTGGGGCAACCACCGATGTTCATAGTGTTTGTGAACCTAAACCTGAATATCAAAGAATGCTAGAAGGTCAACCTAAAATGAAGAGAACGGTTGAAGGTGATTTAGGGGTTTATATCAACAGACATAAAGTCTTATCCACATGGAAAGATGAAGACTTTAGTAGAATCTTTGGTCTATTCGCAAGTGATGTTAAACACATTTTAAATGAAGAACCATTTATTCCTCAGACAGATAAAGGTAAGATGATCATCGACCGATTAACAGAACGTTGTGTTGAACTCGCTCTTGATCGGCATGTTGGAGATTTAAAACGTGTTTTTACAACAAACGGTTATAAAGTGATTCCTGATGGTAAAGATACAACACAAGTGAAAGCCATCTTTTTAACGGGTGGTGCACTGCTTTATGCCAATCATCCCGATAAAATGATTAAGAGTTATTTAAGTCATAAAAAAACAAAACTTATTCCTGATGAACAAACACCCATCTATATCGATAAACACTATATATTCGCATCAATAGGCGTCTTATCACGGATTTATCCAGAAGAAACAAAAGCTTTAATTCATGATTCAATGAAGAAAGTAGGTTAACCCTCATGTACCCCAAATTAACGATTAATGTAGCCTATTACAAAGATAATTTAAGATATATGCATAACTTACTTAAACGTCATCACATCAAGCTTGTACCTGTAACAAAGGTTTTTAGAGCGGATGATGTGTTGATGGATTTGATCAATCAATCAGATATTGATACGGTTGCTGACTCGCGTATTGGTAACTTAAAAGCGATGAAAACAACGAAGAAAAAAATGCTTTTAAGAATACCGATGATGTCTGAAGTTGAAGATGTAATCAAGTATGCAGATATTTCATGTAACTCAGAAATCAATGTCATTGAAGCATTAAATCATGAAGCAAAAAAACAAAAGAAGAGACATGAAATTATCATCATGTATGATATTGGTGACTTAAGAGAAGGTATTTATTATAAAGCGGATGATCTTGGTTTCATTGAACGGATTAAAGCATTAAAACAGATACATATTCTTGGTATTGGGACAAACTTAACGTGCTATGGCGGTGTGATACCGACCCAAAAGACCTATCAAAAATTAAAAGAGATTAAAGAAAGAGTTGAAAAAATTCTTGGGTATCCACTCGAAGTTATATCTGGGGGAAACTCATCTTCACTTCCTTTGGTGATGGATGAGAAGTTACCCAAATATATTAATCAGCTTAGAGTTGGTGAAGCGTTAGTGTGTGGTAGAGAAACAGCCTATGGTCATGACATTATTGGGATGCACCAAGATGTCTTCACGCTATCTGCAGAGATTATTGAACTTAAACTTAAACCATCTAAACCAGAAGGAAAGATTGGTGTTGATGCCTTTGGTCATCGCGTCAGATTTCAAGATCGCGGGATGATTAAAAGAGCCATTCTTGCTTTAGGTAAACAAGATATTGCATTAGATCAACTGACACCACCCGCAGGTGTAACTATCTTAGGATCTTCATCAGATCATTTGATTGTAGAACTTGATAATGATTCGTATAAAGTGGGAGATAAGATCCAGTTTGGATTAACTTATGGTGGGATTTTGTCATTGATGACCTCGCCTTATGTGGAGAAAAACTATGTTCTATAGACCGACATGAATTGAAATTGATTTAGATAAACTGATTTCTAATTATCGTTTTGCTGAAAACAAAATCAAACCTAAAAAGGTTATTCCCGTAATCAAAGCGGATGCCTATGGTCATGGTGCTGTTGA
>MIDA01000049.1 GCA_001830045.1 Tenericutes bacterium RIFOXYA12_FULL_35_10
GCCATACTTGAGGTATGGAGCTGATTATCACTTCTTGGATAATAGATTACTTTATTGATAACCTGACTTGATGAATCATTAGTCTCTACATTTAGAATTGATGAGAAATTACTCTTCATCACAAGACCTTCTTTGACGTTCACAATTTTAAACAAGATATTAGTAATTCGTCCTCTTAAATAAACAACTTCTGTTTGAAAGCTAATTCCATAGCTTTTTGAGACAAGCTCGAATATCTTTGAAATGTTTTCAACCTTATCTGCTTCAAATGTTAATGATCCTGTGACACTTGCTGCTTTTTCAATGGTTAGGTAATCTAAATTCTGCAAACTATCTTGATTTGTTTTAAAGTGGGTAGATATAAGCATGTAGAGATAATCAATCAAATCACCAGTGAAACTGCTCACTAAAACATCCAAGTTAAAGATTTCTCTAAAATCTAGTGTTCTAATAATCGTTAAGTGATCGTCTTTTAGCTCAATACTTTCTAGGATACCGATATAAGAAAATACATCATTTTTAGCAACAACAATATCACCAATCGATGTATCTATATTTGTTTTATTTAACTTAAAACTTGATCGTTGAATGAGTACCATGTCTAGGATGATTTCATATTCATTTCCAACAGCTGCATAATCTTTATAGGCGAGTGTCTTTCGATCTAGAAATATCACTTTCATGTTAAATACCCATATAGCCTTCAAATAGTGTAACTCGACATGCGGATGGCAAACTTACTCCTGGTTTAAACTCAATCTCATAATCTCCATGATTGATAAACAAGAAATTATCTGCTTCAAAATCCTGCATGCCATAGATATCATAAGTTGTCCCATTTTCTATCATTTGAATCACTTGTTCACTAGGATTTGATATGACAGTAAGTGTTGCATCATCTGATTCTACATAGAGTTTAAGTTTTTGAATGATAGTCCCATTCTTTTTAACGGTAATTTCCGGATTTAAAAAAGCACCATAGATCTCTATATTGAGTGGTGCTTCATCTAGTCCTTGATTATTAATATGTGTAATGCCTTGATAAGAGTTTGCATAGATGAATGGATACTGATAGGGATAGACTTTGCCATAGCTACTACCATTCGCAATAATCTCATATGATTTTTCTTTAATCCATAGTGATAACTTTTTAAAGATGATCTGACTTTGTATGGTACCACTTACAAGTTCTGCTTTTGATAAGTTTGATACATCCACATAGGTATAAGCTTTAAAGGCTGGGGTTGTATAATGGAGTTTATGTTCTTTATTTGATTTCGATAGATAATCTACAAATGTTTTATAACCTTGATACCCTTTAAGAAAAATGAGTGTTTCAGTAATCTCAGTTAGTGGTATTTGGTATTCTGATTTTGCATACATACGGTGGTATTGAAGATACTTAATATCTAGAGAAAACCCAAGTCCGCTGACTTGGGTTATGATTGTTTGATTCCGGTAATCAAAGTAATAGATCTCACCGTATTCATTTTCTAAGAAAAAGGATCTGATCATATGACGTTACCTCCTAACGCTCGATTAATTGAATCAATATCAAATGTTGGAGATGTTGTGTTAATGGTGATGTTGTTTGTATTGCTTGAGGATGAATTTGAACTTGAGTTATTCACAGTGCTAGATCCTTTCAAGTTAAATGTATCACTAAAAAAACCACCAACCTTACCAAAGAAACCACCTACTTTATCTGCAGCTTTACCTGCAAAGTCACTAATCCCATCAGTCACATTAGTTGCGATTTTACTGATTCCTTCTGTGACACTCCCAAAGACATCTTTAACCTTCCCACCAAAATCACCTATCTTTTTAGGTAACTCTCCAATCCACTCAAATATCTTTTGAATAAACTCAATAATTTTTTGAACCACTTTTAAGATGGGATCTAAGACTGTTTTTAAGACTTTGATTGCAGGAACTAAAATCGCTTGAAGTATTTCACCAAGCGTAATGATTAATGGTGCTAACATTTCTAAGATTTCAGCAAACATGCCAACTTGCATAATCAGTGGCATCAATATGACATCCAAAATTGGTACTAATAAATCGACTAACATCACAACAAGATCAATGATCACATCTAAGATAGGTTGCAAGGCTGTCATCAGTGCATCTACTATGGTTAGTATGGGTGGTAAGAGCTGCATGAAGGTTTCCATGAGTCTACCAAGTAATGCTCTAAACTCTTCACTTTGAAATAAAGCAAGCGCTAAAATGGCGATTAGCGCGCCTATGCCAAGCGTAGCAAAGTTTATACCAGCACCTGCGAAAAGACCCGCAGAACCGACACCTTTAAGAGTCATGGCCACAATATTTAAGAGTGGTCCAACCTTACCGATAATCGCAAGCACTGGACCAATAGCAGCAACTAAACCAATCAGTGTAGCAACCATTTTTTTCGTATCTGAATCAAGACCATTCCATTTAGCAATCCAGTCTTTAAGTACAGGTACAAACTCATCTCTAATTTTTACTAAAAGTGTTTGTAAAACTGGTAAAACGATACTTGAAATATTAACTGATAAGCTAAACAATGCCTGTTTTGTTTCATCAATTGCGTCAGCAAATTCTCCAGCTTGAGCAGCTTGTTCGTTTGTTACTAAACCCATTTCACGAAGTTCTGCCTTCAAATCATTGACTGCTTTTTCTTCACTTGAAAGAAATGGCATTAACTCTGATGCGATCTTCTCGCCTAATAAATCATTAGCAATACCAACTCTAACAGATTCGTCTTCAACTTCACTTAAAGCATTTCTAAGTATTTCAAAGGTTTCATGTGTATTCTTGCCACTTAGATCATCTAATGATAATCCAATTTGGGCTAGGCTATCTGAAAACTTATCACCATTACCTGTTGCTATATCACCAATGACTCCGTTGACTTTCATGAAAGCACGTCTCATCGTATCAGTGGATGCACCCATAAGTGCTGCAGAATGATTCCATTCTTGAAGTTGCTCTGCGGATAACCCTAACTTTTCAGCTGAATCACCAATCTCATCTGCAGCTAATGCAGTTTTTACAGAAAATGCTGTTAAAGCAGAAACGGCTCCTAAGATAGGAACCGTTACGGATTTTGTCAGAGTTGAACCTAGTTTACCAATCTTATCAAACTTAGTGTTACTTAGCTCTCTAAGTTTGTCGTTAGTCTTTCCAAGCTCATTGTTTAGTTTAGATAGTTCAGCTTCGTTATATTGAACGTTACGCTTTAGCTTATTGAACTCATCTTGACTCATATCACCAATTTGAACAGCTTTTTTTGCCTTTTCAAGCTCTAGGTTTTGAGTATCTAGTCGTTTCTTTGTTGTTGCTAAGATATCATTGAGTTTATCTTGTTTTGACTTCCATAAATCTAGATTTGAACTATCGTATTTTAAATTGTTATTAATTGCTTTTAGATCTTTGTTTTGTTCTTTAAGATCCTTCTTGATATCATTCAGTTCATTTTCTAGGTCTCTTCCATCGAGACTAAGCTTGATATTAAGCCCTTTGACTGTTTCTGCCATTAATAATCACCTCCTAAAGTAGATAGTTATCTATATCATGCTGATTTGCTCGTCTAGTCTGTGACTTCCCATTAATAACTTTCATCTCTAAACCTACAATTTCAAAGTAGGTTTCTAAATCAAAGGATTTCGTATCTTCAATAGATAGTCCAAGATGAGCTAGATTAAATATAATGTTTGCTGTGATGTTTTCGACTTCATGATTATTTTGATTTGGTTGCTGGGGGTGTGCTTTTCTGAAATGTCCCGAGCATTTCACCTATCGTATTCGTCAGATTTTCAAGCTCATCTTGATTGCTTAATAGTGAAAAGTCTAGTGACATTAAAAAGTCATTATAAGATTGTTTACTAAATGGTCGATGAAGCACATAGATAATTTTGAAAATAGTATCTATGACTGTTGATAGATCTTCTTCTTTTTTTGTGCTTGACTTTTCTAATCTTTTAATATCGCTAAATAGTTCTGTTGAGAACACATTGCGATAATCAATAATCGTAAAAAGTGATGAGTGTAGGCGGTAATCATGATCGCCAAGTTTAAGTGTTTTTTCCATGGTCTACTCCCTATATGAATGTTGGTAAAGCTGGTGCTGTTGTTAAGAACGAACTGTAATTCGTATCTCCTACACCTGCAATAACTCTTAAAATCAGATTGTTGCCTGATTCGATTGGTCTAGCTGTGATACTTAATTCAATTGAATTGGCTTCAATGGAATCACCTTTTGATTTGCTGGAATCACCTGATGGTGTTGCAGTACATAAGTAATACCAAATACGTCTAGCTTTAACATCACCTTGAATTTCATACCCTAATGCGAATGTCTTTGTTTCTGCATTTAAGATTTCTACTAGGTTACCATTCGTATCTTCTAGGAAGCCAAAGATATCTTTTTTAAATGCTTCATCAATTTCAGTAAACTTAAGTGTGACATTAGATCCTGAATTGGAAACTAGGGTTGCGATGACTTTATCATCTGCATAGACTTGTGAACTACCACCGATAGCCTCAGTGGTTATTTCTTGTGCACCTTCTAATCGCTTAGGTGTTGCAAATGTCCAACTGCCATCAGAAGCTTGTGTTGCAAGTGCATAATGTACGTTGGTTAAACCAAATGTTACTTTATTACTCATTGTTATAAAACCTCCATTTTTATTTCATAGACACGGTTAATAGAACCGTCTTCATTTTGATATTCTGTTAACATATTAAACTCATATCCAGCTAAAGATAAAGACACCTCAAGTTTTTCTTCTAACTCGAGGTTCTTTTCTTTTGTAATCATATTGATTTGCATGGTTAATATGCGCATTTGAACTTTATCATCTGCATAGATACTGCCTCTATTTGAAATCTCTTGATAAATGATATACGTATCACTTTGATCTAGATTTTCCTTCTTACCATAACTCACCTGACCTGGTAACACATGATTTAATACCTGATAAAGCGGTTCGAATAGTTCACGCATAATTAATCACCTTTTGTTATGATGTCTTTAATTGCTTCTAGCATCTTTGGTGTAAAGATGTCATAGGCAGGTCTTAAGAAAGGTTTAGGTCCGATATACTTTCCACTTCTGTGTGTATAGCCAAACTCAAGCAAATGGGTAAGTCCACCTTTACCTTCAGAATAAATTGAAACTGTTTTGTTCATGCCGGACCCAGATTCTACTTTTGTAAATGTATCTGCAAAAGCATGTCTGTTTCCACTTCGTGGCGCGTTACTTTTGATATAAGTAATGATCTCATCCGCTGTACTGTTTAGCTCTTCATCTAGCTTTGGGATAATCTTTTCAACATAATCTTCGACCATATCACTTAATAGTTCACCTAGTTTATCAACTGTAGCCAATGATATCACCTAACTTAATACTTGTTCTTTTTAAATAAAGTTCAATGAACTGACCAGCTGCATAAGTTCTTTCCACTTTATAAATGACACTTCCAATATCTACATACTTTGAATGGTCATAAATGAAACTTTGAACCTTAACTGCGATATCGATTCTGATATCTGAACGTTTACTTTCATAATATTCTCTAGAAGTAATCGAAAAGTTAATACCAATCACTTCTTTTTTCGAGACAAACTGATAGCTCATCACACCCATGGTGTTTGGAACCATCTCCAAGGTTAGTAAGTGCATTCTTATATTGGGGGAATTAGGATACATTTGTCGCGCTTCCTTTTGTTAATGCGAGTTGACCTACCAGCATATCAAATGACTTCGGTAGTTCTTTTGCGCTTCCATCGTTTTTGAAGCCGTAAAATGTCTTCACATAGATAATAATGACTGTACTAACCATTGGATTTGATTCATCATTTATATAAGAAGGATCAATCCCACAGCTCACTAAGTAATGCTTACAGCTATTGATGTGTGTATTTAACTCATCATCAGCATAAGTCTCTACTTGGGGGATAAGTAGTGCCTTTTTTACAATATCTAATATGGCCATGAAATCAATCCTTTCTTAACGAGATTATCCTGCAGGTACAGCTTTCTTCTTAATACGCAAGAAGCCGTTATATCCAACGACGTTACCACCAGTAAAAACTGATGCCTTATAACTGATGATACCGTCTTTAAATTTGTAATCTGTTGACTTACCAATTTCTACTGGTGAGAAAACTGGTACTTCATAGTTTTTAAGTGCACCATAAGCTATACCATATTCACCTACTGCAGTATTACTATCAGAGATAGCCTTACAGTGCGAATTAATGATATATGGGATTCCATCAATCGTCTTATTGACATAATCGATTGAGTGAACTTTACGACCTTCTTGGGTCTTAAGTCCTGCAAAAGCTCTTAAGTCATTCTTATTCAAGATAAGAACTGCGCCACCTTCGATTTCTTCATCGCCACCATAAGCGAATACAATGTCATCAAGTGTTGAATCCGTAATGGCTTCAATTTCAAGTGCTGCTTTATCTGCAAGTGCTACAGCTGCTTCACTGAATATTCCTGTGAAAGTATTGGTTGTCCCTGCACCACGTAAGATTTGTTCACTGATTTTCTTTTTCAGTGAAATATTGATGTTACGTAAGACTTCTGCTTGATAAGGAATTGAAGGTAGTTTTTCTAACTCTTCAGTAATTTCTGTATAAGCAGTAATCTTTACTTTTGAAATGGTTAAGTAACCAAATGCTGGTTCTGTTTCAGAATAAGCTGCCCCTTCTGCTGTGGTTCCAGCGATACCGTTTGCTTTCACAAATGATTTCTTATAGGTTTCACCACCATTAAGATTAATTACATTCACACGATCAACTAAACTTGACACTTGAGCAAATGGAACTGGTGCAAGGTTAGTTGATGTGTGATCAGGGAGTAAAATCTCTGAACTTGATACTTGAATGACTCTGCTTTCTTTTAAGCTTTGTCCACGTGTTTCTAGCTTTTCTTTATCCACCATTTGACGGTTATCAACTTGAATTGGTTTGAATTCTGTTTTTGATGCAATCAACATCTTTTTATCAATCGATGTTCTTTCCTCTTGAAGGCTTGTTGTTTCAGTTTCTAATGCTTCTAGTTTTTCTAGATCGGACTCTGTGTCTACTAAGCTTCTGATTTCTTTTAAGCGTGATTCAATTTCTTTTCTTCTTAATTCTAAATTCATGATTTAATCTCTCCTTAGATTTGAGTTTTAATTTTGATGCGTTTTTTCATTAAATCTGATTTTTCTTTTTGCTCTGCTAACTCCATAGTCTTCAGTTCCAACTCCATGGACTCTAAAGAACGAGCATATATACTAGTTGCATCATATGCAGGAGTATCCACAACCGACACATCATACAAACGTTCTATCTTTGTAATGGTTCTTTTAGGAATATCACCTTCACGGTTCCATACTTGTTCATCAACGGTAAAAGCAAAACTCATTTTATCCAAAAGACCACTTCTAACCATTTTATAGATATCCTGGTTATGACTAGTATCCAAGAGTTCTGCACGTACTTTTAAACCAATATGATCCACGGATAATTCAAGTGATTTATTCTTTGTTCTTGCAATAATTAAAAAGGAGTCCATATGATTGTATTTCATAGGAACATCCTTCATTTTAGTTTCTTGTAAAGCAGTAGGTGATATTTCTTCTAAAAATCCATAAGTTTCATCACCAATTAAAGTTTCATTGTTAAAGACTAAAGCATAGCCTTCTAAAATCATCTTTCCTTCATTTTCATGAAGCGTTACATCTGCAAGTCTCGTTTCTTTAATCATGTGTTCTAACCTCAACTTTCTTTACTTGTTTTGGTTTTGTCTCTTGTTCATAATCAAACTCAAGTTCTGCATCTTTGTACGCGAATGTTTCTAATTTTTCTTTCTTACAAAAATCAGTAATCGTTTTTGTTTTTTCTTTTTGAGTTTCTAAGATACTTTTTAATGCTTCATTTGAGATTTTGCCGTTAATCGTTACTTTCATGATCTTCTTCCTCTTTCTTTCCAACTTGATATAAGTTTGCTTTATCTGCATCAACAAAGTTTAATGATTGAAGTCGTTTGTGTCCACCTTCGATAGGTTCTAATCCGAGCAGTGCTCTTGATTCGTTAAGTGACATAATCCCTAAACTCATGAGTTTTTCTATAGCTGTGACTTTTGTGTTCCAGGAAGCATATTGTAATCTCTCACTAAAGAAGACAATCTCTTCACCGCGTTCTAATTGGTTATTAGTTAGTAAACCTATAGAAAAAGCCTCGCTAAGTTGAATAGCTAAAGGCTCAATGGTTGACTCGTAAAACGAGTTGTATTCATCTTCTGTGTACTTATTCGTAAAGATTGGTACTGATACTCCAAAGTAATCTAATATCTTTGACTGCAAGAATTCTAGTGTATCCTTGTCTATGAGTTTTGGGTCTACATCTAAAGGGATATATTCACTCTTTAAATCAATCGGTATAATCGAACTACCTTTATTATTCACAGAGTCAGAGAGTGCACTATCAAAGAGTTCTCTTTGTTTTTTCTTATCGACTTCTGATAACATCCCATTCATCTTAACGATCCCTTTAATCTGCATAGATGATTTAATCGCATTATCTATACCCTGAAGCAAACTATCATTAATAGATATGGTTTTAAGAATCGCTTCATGATCACCACTTGATCCATTGCCACCAAAGATATCGTTTTGGCCATAATGTTTTCTTAAGTGGATGATATTCTCATACGGTAATGTATATGAATCACCATTTTCAAATAAGAACTTTATATAATAATGATCTTGTTGATCGATGACCATTTCAACTGTTATTGGTTTAAGTGGATAAAGGCCAATAAGATGTCCATTATATTTATCAAAACGTGGATAAATAAAAGCATTATCATTTAATAATAAGGTTGATATAACCTTATAGATAAAATCATAAGGTGTCATGATTTCGTTTGGCTTATGTTTCAAAAGAAAAGACAGTTTTCCGCTTTTCTCGGATACTGTCTTATCGTTTTCTGTTTTGATATATCTTGGTTTCAGTTTTGCACATTGACTGGCTACTCGATCGATACAAATCTTAACCACATCACTTTTTGAAATGTTAGATCCAAATGGTGTATAAAATGTGTTAGTATTATTGATGATTTGTAAGGCATCGATTGATCCAGTTTTACTTTTTCTTTTAAATATTGGCATTTATTTTCCTCTAGAATTATCTATTATTTCGGTTATAAACTTTTTCTCTGTAAAATGAGACTTATTAAACTGAACAACTTTTTTTGTAAATAACTTGTAATATAAATACTTGAGATAATACCCTAGCATATTTACAAATGTATGTCCGATATATTTCACGCGGAAATATAGTTGTGCAAAATAAGATATTACAATAGCGATTTCGAGATAACCCATTGTTGATAAGTCAATCTTTTTATTTAATATCCAAACTATCCCTTGATACAATACTAATGCAAAAAATGTTAAATCAATTGTATTATATAAAATATTTGTATCACCTATCTTATGAACAGTTGCACTTGGTTCAATTGCAAAGTTAGGATTACCAATATCTCCATTATTCTTGTACTCCAAAATTGTTGATATCCCATACTTCTCTACTTTATCATTTGATTCAGTTATTACATGAATATAATAGCGTCTTATTAATCCGCCATCGATCATATCAGATAAATTATCATCTAATTTTATATATAACTCTTTAGGTTTACTATAATATACTGAATATTTTGAATTTAAATGATTGTTATCCGTGGATGAAAGATATTGTATTCGCTCACTTCTCAAATAAGGTACTTTAATGTACTGATCATCCGAACACGTTATTTTTAAATATTTATTATGTATTCGGGATCTTACTTGATGAGCTTTTGGCATATCTTCCTCCAAAAATGATTCCACCAATTTGATAGATCGCCACTTGTATAAGGTCGAAATAAACCATAAGTTCTTTGTTTCTTCTTTTGTCATCTCAACAAATTCTGCTTTTAACAATCAAATCACCTCTCACTTAATTACTATTGAATCCAAATTTTCTAGTTAGGAGTATTTCTTTCCAATGTGTTTCTCGTTCAAATATATAGATATCGCTTGTATTTAAATTACTAATTTCTAAAACAGAGTATTGAAAATTCATTTTATAGTCATTACCATTGACCTCTAAAAGATCTCTTAAATCTTTATTGCCTCCATGACCGTTCTTTGCATACTCTGACCATCTTTGCCATATTGCCGATTCTCCATATGCACTACCAACATACAATTTACCAGTAAGAGTATCAGCGATTAGATAGATGCCTTTTGCTTTTGAAAGTGCATTTTTCCAAGTTGGTATATCTTGGTTGATAATGCTGTTTAGAATTTCATAGCTAACTTTAATTTTGTCAAATCCAGGAAAGTCCTCAATTGATAATTTATTCGCATCAATTTTATGTACTACCATATCGGCTGGTTTATTTTCACTGGTTGGCACTAACTCTAACCTTGGATAGGATGCCCTAAAGTCTTTTTTGTAAGAGAAAAACAACCTACCTATTAGGTCGCTTTGAATATCAAGTAGATGTGTCTGATATGTGTAAAGATTTGAACTTGTATCGAATGTCGGATCACCTAGAACTTCAAAAATACCTGCAAACATCCATATATCTCTATCGTAATTAACAAGTGAAATGATGTACTTACGATTAAAGTTGGGCTTGGTTTGATATTCCTGATATTCTTTGAATCGTCCTAGTAAATACTCATTTAGTGGATAATTGTTAGCTCCATAAGCAAAATGAATCTTGTAATTAATAAAGTTTTTTTCATTAATACCTAGTATGTTTGTTAAAGTTAACATATGACAACCCCTCACAATTTAAATTATTTCTATTATATCATATTTTCATAATCAATTTTATACCTGTTGAGCACTGTGTAAGCAATTATCAATGCGACAGTTCCATCAATTCTTTTATACTTTGAGTTAAGTTTTGAGGGTTGTATATTTCCATTCAAATCTACTTTAGCTTGTGTATTTGCTAAACACCACTTTAAAATAGGATTATTATCATAAACTATAAGTTTATTCTTTAAGTCAGCTTCCATTTGTTTCATAGGTTCTGATAAGGAATAAATACCTTGTCTTACTTTCTCCATATTAAATCCTAGATCTTCCATTTCCCTAATCCAATATTGCGAGTTCCAAGGATCGTATCCTACCCATAATGGTCTAATGCTATATGTTTGAATCATCTTCATAAACCATTTAGTAACAAGACTAAAATCATTTTGATTACCATCTGTCAAAGTTACATAACCCTTTTTAACCCAAATATCATAAGGCACATTATCTTCTTTGGTTCTTTTCTCTACAACTTCACTAGGCATAAAGAAATGTGGAATCACATATTTCTTACTTGAATCTCTCTTTTGAATAATAAGAACTGCAGCAGTTAAATCGGTTGTCGACGATAAGTCTACACCACCAATAGCATAGCTATCTCTTAAGTCATCTATACTATATTTTTCTTCATTGTTCAGATCATCAAATGATAGCCATGATCCAGAATCTGCTTGTTTAATATTGAAATCTTTACAAAGCATAGTAACTCTAGTTGATAAATCATGTTTAGATTTATTCATGACGTCTTCAAGATAAGATGCTGTCTTTACTACATCAATACTTGGATTTGATTTCTGCCAGGTTCTTTTATCATCATAAATCTCTTTTACAGAGTCTTGTGTATAAAGCCATGGAAGCAC
>MIDA01000050.1:0-18302 GCA_001830045.1 Tenericutes bacterium RIFOXYA12_FULL_35_10
TACGCAGTTAATAAAACAACTTTGATTGAACGCATTGCAGATATTGCTAAAGAAAAAATTGTTGAAGGTATCACCGACTTACGTGATGAATCAAACCGTAAAGGTATGCGCATTGTCATTGAGTTAAAACGCGATGTCAATCCACACGTGATGTTAAACAATCTTTACAAACACACACAACTCCAACAATCATTTGGTTTTAATATGATTTGTTTAGTCAAAGGACAACCACAAATGGTGACCTTAAAAGACTTACTTAAATATTATGTTGAACACCAAATTGAAGTCATTCAAAGAAGAACAGTTTACGATTTAGAAAAAGCTGAAGCAAGACAACATATCTTAGATGGTTTAGTCATTGCACTTCATGATGTTGATCGTGCGATTGATATCATTAAAGCATCTAAAACAGGTGATGAAGCAAGAGATGCACTGATTGCAGAATATGGTTTATCAGATATTCAAGCACGCGCTATTCTTGATATGCGTCTTCAACGTTTAACAGGTATCGAAATTGAAAAGATTGAAGCTGAACTTCAAGATTTAATCGTTCGCATTAAAGACTATAAAGAAATCATTGCAAGTCATCCAAGAAAGATTGAAATCATCAAACAAGAACTTTTAGAAATTAAAGCAAACTATGCAGATGCACGTGTCACAGAAATTAACCTTCATGAAGATTTAAGTATTGAAAATGAAGATTTGATTCCTGTTGAAGATGTCATTATCACGGTGACTAATAATGGGTATATCAAACGCATGAATGTTGATCATTATAAAACACAAAATCGTGGTGGTGTTGGTATGTCTGGTATTAAAGTTCATGAAGACGATTATGTTGAACACATTCGCATGACTTCAACCCATGATTTCCACCTATTCTTCACGAATAAAGGACGCGTTTATAAAATCAAGGGTTATAAGATTCCTGAAGGATCAAGACAATCTAAAGGTCTTCCAATCGTTAACTTATTAGAGTTCCAAAAAGATGAACACTTAGCTTCATTTACGAACGTGAAAGACTTTGAAGCAGGCGATGCATTCTTAACGTTTGTTACGAAGAAAGGGATCATTAAACGTACCCCGATTCAAGAGTATGCAAACATTAGAACCAACGGTATTAACGCCATCAATTTAAGAGAAGATGATGAATTATTAAGCGTTGGTTTAACCGATGGTAAACAAGATATTATTCTTGGAGCATCCAATGGTAAAGCGATTCGTTTCGATGAAAATGATGCGCGTGCGATGGGTAGAACAACCTCTGGTGTACGCGGTATGGACATCGGTGAAAATGATGAAGTTGTAGGTGCAGCTATCATTTCTAATAATGATGAAGAGATTCTTGTTATTACTGAAAACGGCTTTGGAAAGCGAACAAATGTTGATGAATACAGAAGACAAATTCGTGGTGGTAAAGGTGTCAAGACACTGAATGTCACTGAGAAAAATGGTAAACTTTCAACCTTAAGAGTTGTCTCAGATGATCAAGATTTAATTGTTGTTTCTGATAAAGGCGTTGTCATTAGAACACATGTTGATCAAATTTCACAAACGAAGAGAGCAACCCAAGGCGTTAGAATTATTCGCCTTCGCCCAGACCATAAAGTCTCAACGATTGCACTTGTTCCAAGACAAGAAGAAATTGAAGAAGACTTAAATGAAGAAGGTCAATTTGTACAAGAAACCATCAATGTCAATGAACCTAAAAAAGTCATTGAAGCGATTCATTTAGCACCCGATGAAGTTGAAGAAGTTCAAGAGGAAGTTGTAACAACCGGTTCACTTCTTGACGAAGAATAAAACTTAATAACTAAGCGTATCCTTAAGGGGTACGCTTTTTTTATGTACCATATTCTTCCATAATCAGTGCAAGTCTATCTAAAATAAGATATAATATGGATTAATAACAGAAAGGGGGAATTCAATATGAAACAAAAAAACCAGTGGAACGTGTATTTCTTATTTTTAAGTATATTTTTTATACTTAATATTTTAAATACATACTGGCTGACTGTTCAAGAATTAAATCGTTATATTGCCCCTTTTAGACATACCTTTTTAGGAGAAATCAACGCATTTTTAGGTAACTTCTCAATACTTTTCATGTTGATGTTACTTGGTTATGTTGTCTTAAAAAAATTAAAAAAACGCATGATTTATCTCTTAGTCATAACGTTCTTTTTAAACTTCTTCATCTTCTGGATGGGTGTTTTTAACATGTTTTTTGGAACTGCATTTTCAATTCCAGCAGCAACCATCTTCTTAAACCCTTCCGATGGTTTCGCAATGGGTACTTTCTTAAATGCAATCTTAGAATTAATCACGTATTACCGCATTTTAGTCTTCTTACCTTTTATCGCACTTCTTGTGATCTATCTTTTATCAGATCGTGAGCAGCTTAAGACCATGTCATTTAAGGTTACTGTTCAAAAGTATCTGTCGGGTGTTCTTTTAGTAAGCGTGACACTTTTTACATCCATCTTCTCTTATTATGAACAATACAAATTAACACTTCCTATTAATTCAGTAAAGAGTACATACGCCATTCAAAATTTAGGAGTCTATCCTTATTATATGGGTGAGTTTATTGGTCAACCTTTTGATCTAGATCTCGTCTCATTCTTAGAACTTGATAGCGAAGAAAAACTAGCTGAAGCTTACCAAGCATACAATAAAAATAAGTCACATTATACAAGTTTTTTTGATGGTGAAACGTATAGTAACCGTCTTTCTCTTGTTCAAGCAGTACCCAATCTAGTGATTGATCCATCGCTTGATCAAGGAGATAGTTTACACGGCATTTTAAAAGATAAAAATTTAGTTTTAGTTCATTTAGAATCACTGAATACGTTCTTAATGGAAACTGAAATGATCAGTTCAAGAATGCCTTTTTTCCAAGCTCTCAAAGAACAAAGTTTCTATTTTTCAAACTTTTATAATAACGTCGGTATGGGTGTAAGTTCTGATGGTGAACTCTCCATCTTAACTGGACTTTATCCAATGGGGGATCGCACCCTTTATTGGGAATACAATAAACAACCGTATGATTTAGATTCACTCGTCTCATATTTTAATGATATGGGCTACTATTCAGAAGCTATTCATGGTGATAAAGAAAAGTTTTATAACCGTGATTTAATTTATCCAGAGATGTATGGTTTTAATGAATTTTATTCGCTAGAAGACTTTATTGAAGATGGTTATGATGTTGAAGAAGGATATCTTTATGACACAGTTAATCAAAAAAGACATGTTTCGCCTTGGATTTCAGACTATCATTTAGCAGATTATACCTTTGCTCAAGGTTCTTCTTTGATTAATGAACATGGGAAAGTCATGTTATTCCCCATCACAATGATGCCGCACACACCCTATGAATTTGATCCTAATGGCATTCGTTATGATGTTTACCCTGAGATCTCAAGACGTATTAGTCACGTCTCGTTAAGTTATATCAACTATGTCGATTATGTCGATGACGTGTTAAAACGGTTTTTCATCAGTGAAACGGGTGTTGATCAAACACTTGAAAATAGTGTTTACGTCTTTTACAGTGACCATGGCTCAGGCATTAAAAATGGTGATTTAGATCTGATCATGGGTAGAGATATCTCCGTAATTGAAACAAGACAAATCCTGCAAAAAGTCCCTGCATGGATCTATGTTCCAGGTGATGAAACCATCAGTTATGGTGACTTTTCAATCAGAAAAGGCATGTTAACAGGCACTCAAGATTTAGTAAGAAGCCAAGTCGATATATACCGTACACTGATTGAACTCTTTGATCTACCTGTTGGAACGGATCCTTATTATGGAGTTCATGGTTTATCCTTAGAACATACGTTTGCTTTAGATAACCGTTTGATGGATGTTGTTACAGATGATTATTTTTATTCAATGAGAAATCCATCAATGATTTATCCCGTCAATCAAGTCGTTGATCAAAGAACTTATGACTATATTTTAAGATTTAAACAACTTTCAGATATCATCATCTCTAAAGGCGATATGCAACAAACCATTAAAGAAGCTTTGGTTAGAGTCTATGGTAGTTAATAAACTTTTAAAAGATAAATACTTATGGATGATTGCCATCTACATGATGGCATCATTTTTCTTTGGTTTTATGTATGGTAACGGATTAATTCTTTTTCTAGGTTGGAATCTTATTTTAGCCGGGATTGCAGCAGTTCTTTCGTATTTATTTGTTGATTTAAGACAGAAAAAGAAACATCTTATACTTACACTGATCGTTTTGGGCATCTTTATTCTCTTTTTCCCAAATACGATCTATGTGATGACTGATTTTATTCATCTTGAAAATTATGATTTCTTCAGAGAATATGCCGATATTTATCACTATGAAATCATGGATTGGGTTGTATTAATGATGATTACGTGGGGGGCACTCTTAGCAGCAAAATTAGGTATTTCTTCCATTGATCGAATCAAGTCTCATCTGTATAAACCGATCCAACGTTATGCCTATCCTTTGATCTTTGGTCTCTTTATCGTATCTTCAATCGGCATCTATATCGGAAGATTTATCAGATTAAATTCATGGAATATCCTTAGTGTTTTCAACGTGTTTCCAACCATTTTCGAACAATTTTCTTTCTTTCTAGGGTTTATTGGTATCTACACACTGATTCATCTTGTTTCATATTTTATCTTGTCAGAATCCAAATATAACGGTTATAATTGATATAGAATACATACGGAGGACTTATTATGCGCGTTTTAGTTGTTGGTGGTGCCGGATACATCGGATCACACACCGTTTATGAACTGATCAAAGATGGTCAAGAAGTTGTTATCTTAGACAATCTTTCATCAGGTTATATGGACCTTGTACATCCAAAAGCTATTTTTTATAAAGGTGATATCAGACATAAAGCTGATATTGAAGCTGTTTTTAAAAAAGAAAAGATTGATGTTGTTATGCATTTTGCAGCAAAAATTGTTGTTCCTGAATCGGTTGAACAACCATTAGAGTATTATTATAATAACGTTGAAGGTGTCCGTGTTTTACTTGAAGTGATGAATGAATTCAATGTGAAAAAGATTGTCTTCAGTTCAACAGCAGCAGTTTATGGTGAAGCGAGTGGCGTATGTCATGAAGATGACCCAACATTTCCAATTAATCCATACGGGGAAACCAAATTAGCAACCGAAAAAATGATTAAATGGGTTGCAAACGCTCATGGTTTTAATTATGTTATCTTTAGATATTTTAATGTTGCAGGTGCGGATGAATCCATGAAGATTGGATTAATGAAAGATCAGTTAACCCATCTTATTCCAGTAGCGATTCAAGGTATTCTAGGCATTAGAGACCACTTAACCATTTATGGTGATGATTATCCAACCAAAGATGGCACATGTATCAGAGACTATATTCACGTCAGTGATTTAGCATATGCACATGTTTTAGGTGCACATTATCTGTTTGATGGTGGAAAATCAGAAACGATGAACTTAGGTTCAAACGCAGGATATACGGTTAAAGAAGTTGCACAAGCAGTGAATGAGATTGCACCACTTAAAGTCGTTATGGGCGAAAGAAGAGCAGGAGATCCTGCAGAACTTATCGCATCCAATGACAAAGCTAAACGTATTTTGGGATGGAGTCCTAAATATAAACTTTCAGATATCGTTAGAACAGATTATAACTATCGTAAAAAGATATCACATAAGTGAAGATGATTTAAGTTAAGAATATAACAAAAGGCTAGAGGATGAAAACCGCTAACCCTTCAAATATTTTTAAAATGATAATGAATTCACAAGACATAGTATAGTCTGATTAATCATATCCTAATGGTGGAAGAAATTATTTATAATCTAAGTTTAGATGATAACTCATTTTTTACTTTGTTTTTGAAAGACAATCCTCTTTAGCAAACAAATCGAAAATTATCAATTAATAATCTTAATTAAGTTTAAAAAGAATCACGACTAATGTTCTTCATCACCAATGTTGAATGTCATTTGAATAACAGCAATCAGGATAACTATCCTATTTAGGAAGTCAAAGACATGAGTTTGTTCGATGCAACATATCATTTAAACCACATGTGTTCTCATATATGAAATGAGGTGAGTTTTTTATGAGATTAAAACGTATTATTATTTGTGCCATTTTTCTTTTAACATCAACAATTCTTAGTGGATGTGTGAATGAAAATAATGCTAGTCTTTTGATTGAATATAACACAAACGGAGGAAGTTCAATAGCTTCAATGATCGTTAATGAAATAGATGAAATTTCATTACCAAATGATCCGGTCAAAGAAGGATATATATTTTCTGGTTGGTATTTAGATAATAATACATTTAATCTCCTTTTTTCGATAAAAAATTTAAATGATGTTCAACTAGAAAAAAAAATTATCTTATATGCTAAATGGATAGAGGAAGATGCGATAGTCATTGATCCTATGAACATTCCTTATACATTAATTGATTTCTATGATCCACTAAAAACATACACAGGTCTAGGTTATATCGTTAGAAGAGATTATTTGGGATATACATTTAAAAATAGGGATGAGCTAGTTTACACTCTTCAACCCGCCATAGACTCTATCATAGATTTAGAAGTGAAGAATGCCTATGAAGAAAATCTTGTCCAGTTTGATGATGAGTTTTTTAGTACTTACGTCTTAGTTCTTATCGTATTCGTAATGTGCTCTTCTGAACGAGATGTCCAAATCTCACTTCCGTTATATAAAGTAGGAAACGCAGTTTTTGCAGTTGTAGATATTTATTCAAATCGTGAACTAGGATATGATTCAGATTTAAAGTCTGTTTCAATTGCTTTAAAAGTTGATAAGAGATATTTGAATGATATCAATTGTGTTAAGATAGAAATTAATAACACCGCAGATCCCGACTATCCATACACTGCCTATTATCAAGATTAAAAACTCATTGATGAATGAGTTTTTATAATTTTAATAAATGGGGTGGAGAAAATCTATGAATATTTTTCGTCGTATCTTTTTTATTATGTTTTCAATTTTGCTTTTTATTTTTTGTTTTAAATCATCGGATGAGAAAGAGTATCAAATAAAAGCAAATGATCTTCCATTAAGAGTTGTAGATACATATCGCAAACAATCCAATGATGATGTTGAGGTGACTGTTCAATTTTCTGTGGATACACCAATGACAAGCAAACCATCATTCAACTTTTTTTCTATCATCACGAATCTTTTCGAGTTCTTCTTTACTAAACTGATATTTTTTACCACAGAAATGACATTCAATTTCTGCACCACCATCTTCATGAATTAACTCATGAAGTGTTTTTTCATCTAGTGCAGACAAACTTCTTGCAAATCCATCTTTTGAACAATGACATGTATAAGAAATGGGATGTCTCTCTAAGATTTGTTCTGTACCACAAGCTAATATATGTAAAATATCTTCGGGCGTTTTTCCTTCTTGAATGAGTGTACTCATGGGAGGAATAGATCCAATCACTTCTTCAATTTTTTTAATGGTTTCTTCCTTTACATTAGGCATCAGTTGTAATATATATCCCCCAGCTGCAAGTACATGCATATCAGGAGCAACCAAAACACCTACACCAACAGAAGATGGTGTTTGTTCAGATAATGCAAAATAATACGTGAAATCATCACCGATTTCACCTGTTTGCAGTTCAGATGATGATGTAAAATAATCTTTCATCTTTAAATCCTTTGTTACATGCAAGAAACCACTGCCTACAGCGGCACCGACATTTAATTTTCCTTTTTTAGGACCCTCTTCATACTTTAAATAAACACGAGGATTACTGATTTCACCACGAACCTCACCTTTAGCATTCGCTTCAACAAGCATTGATCCAATAGGACCATCCCCTTTAACACGAACAGTAATCGTTTCTTCCTCTTTATACATTAATCCCATCATTGCAGATACGGTTAATATACGTCCTAATGCAGCGGTTGCTGTTGGCCAAGTTTGATGTATTTTTCTAGCTTCTTCAACCAAATGTGTTGATGATGCTGCATAGATTCTAACTTCTTTATTGTATGCGTAACTCTTGATTGCGTAATCGTTCACTTTGTTCACTCTCCGATGAATATTGTACCATAATTGAATCTTAACATCACTTGTGATACAATAAGTCAGGTGATGAACATGGCCTTTAAAATTGGGCAATTAAACATAGAAAATAAAATCATTTTAGCACCTATGGCTGGCGTGTCTAACTCGCCTTTTCGTATTTTATCAAGAAATTATGGAGCAGGTTTAGTCTTTGCAGAAATGGTTTCTGATAAAGGACTCTTGTATGAAAATGAGAAGACGAAAAAACTTCTTTATATGACAGATGTTGAAAAACCGATGGCACAACAAATCTTTGGTTCTGACTTAGAAACCATGGTGAATGCAGCCATCTATATTGATAAGAATTCAAATTGTGATATCATCGATATCAACATGGGATGCCCCGTACCGAAAGTTGCGATTAAAGCTCAAGCAGGGGCATCACTTATGAAAAATCCAGATTTGATTTACGATATTGTCCGTGAAATTGTTAAAAAAGTATCTAAACCGGTTACTGTAAAAATCAGATCAGGATGGGATCATCAATCAGTTAATGCAGTAGAAGTTGCTAAACGCATTGAAGAAGCCGGTGCTTCAGCGATTACAGTGCATGCAAGAACGAGGTCTCAAGGATACAGCGGATTAGCAGATTTAGATGTCATTAAAGCAGTTAAAGAAGCCGTTAAAATTCCTGTCATTGGTAACGGTGATGTTATTGATGGTCCATCTGCTAAACGTATGTTAGAATACACTGGATGTGATGCAGTCATGATTGGTAGAGGTGCACTTGGTAACCCTTGGATTTTTAGAGAAATTGATGCTTATTTAAAAGAAGGTATTCAACTACCTAGACCAACACACCAAGAAATTAAAGAAATGATGATTCAACATCTCGAATCTTTGGTAGAATTAAAAGGTGAACACACAGGAGTTTTAGAAATGAGAAGTCATGGGCCATGGTATTTAAAAGGTATAGATCATGCGTCCAGTCTAAGAAAAGAACTCTCTCAAGCTAAAACAAAAGCGGAGTTTATTTCTCATGTGAATGCATTCTTTGAGATGCATCCATAATCCATACGGAAGAGTATCGAAGTGGTTGTAACGAGCTGCCCTCGAAATGCAGTTGCCCTCATAAGGGGCACGTGGGTTCGAATCCCATCTCTTCCGCCATCTGACTGGAATAGGCTTGATTCAATAATCAGGCCTTTTTTTGTGCTTAAAATTGGGATAAATAGCGATAATATGCCTGATTTTGGTTGATTTTGACCATTTTTGTCATCGAGTTGCTGATTTATGCCAATCTAAAAAGATGAGCAAAATCTAATCATGACTTCGATGCTTACACGATTTGAGTTAAGGGTGCTAAAATAATTACACGATTTGAAGGGGGGGTGCTAAAAATTTACACGATTTCTCTATATGATAGGTTTTTATGTTATAATTTTAATAATATAACACTATAAAAAATATTTATACAAGACTTAGAAAAAAAATCGAGAGGGAATTATATGGATTATATACTCATATGTGATGATTTTAGTATCATGTTTCATCAGATTGTTTTCTATAAAGAAGATATCAAGCTAAATGGACCTATCTCTGGTACGGTAAGTGTATCAGTGAAAACTGACAAGTATGCAGCAAAATCATCATTAGATCTTTATCACAAGGATTTTGTGAAATTCTTTAATGATCTTATTGAGCTATGGAAGTCCTTAAAATCAGGAACAGTAATCATCAAAGAACCCTACGGTTATCAACAGTACATTGAAATCGAAAGTTCGAACGGAAAGTTTATAATTAAAGGTAGACTTGTTGATGTGGAAAGTCGTAGTTTTAAAATTGATTTTGAGCAAGGATTAGATCAAAACTATATGATTGATTTCATACAAAGTATTCAACAATTTGATATAGAAAATCATACAGTTTAATACAAGGTATAGAACAACTTTAATTTAATAAACGATATCAGTTCACAACTTCATTGCTTGCATTAATGAGTGATACAATAAATTGTTAAGATATCGATAAGGTGGTGTAATATTGAAAAAAGTTTTGGGTTTATATTATGTAATGATGCTGATTGCTACTATATTTGCTCTAGTTGAAATTAATTTTCATCAATCCATTGGATTTGGACTTCATAGAGCAATAATAGTAATTTATCCTCTCGTCGCACCTATATTAATCGGATTACCAATATTTTATTTATATAAATCTATTCGTGGATTTAATAGTGCAAATGCTATTGCACTGATAGCATTGAACATTTTTAATTTCAGTATATTTGTTTTCTATATCATTTTTGTATGGATTGATTTATTTAACATGGCGATGTCAGTATAATAAATTTATGAGGATAAAAAAGTCAATGTTTAAAATAGGGGTGCTAAAATTGTATTATAACTCTTTACCTTAGACATCTGACTAGAATAGGCTTGATATCACTATCAACTCTTTTTTTGTGCTTAAAATTAAGATAAATAGCGATAATATGCACGATTTTAGTCGATTTTAAACATTTTTGTCCTCTGTACGTAGATTTCCACCATTCAATAATGATTAACAGAATCAGATCATGGCTACAGTGTTCACACGATTTGAGATGAGGATGCTAAAATTTTTACACGGTATGACGCAAAGGTTCTAAAAATTCTACACGATTACCGAACCATTTAAGGATTATCTTACGACGGAAGTATTTTGTTTATAATGGCTATAAAAATGCAAATATCTATGCTGAAATTGAGATATTGGTGAAAACGAAAAACAGAATAATCATGAAAATAATTCTATTGTATAATTTGCTAACTACTAGAACTCTCTAGTTATTTCAATCTTTATCAAGATTCGTTTTTGATGATAATCCTAGAACGGAGATGGTTTCAATGAAAAGGAAAATAACAATATTAAGATTTGTATCGATTGTAATCATTCCATTCTTCTCTCTCGTTGGTTTCTTTTTATGGGGCTTGGTTATAGCAAATGTTGATGTTATCACTCCAGATAATAATATATATTTTCCAGATGGGGAGACCCCTTTATTAATCCAAATTGACAATGATTTTAGTGATGACTTTGTAGAAATAAGACCTTCAATTATTAATAAAACGAGCAATAGTTTTATGGTGATTTACAAACAAAATGACGAAGTAATATGTAGCGCACTTATATCAATTAGTGATGCGATTGGCACGATTGAATATGAGGGATTCTCTTATCCATCTATTGGCAAGGTGTATCATCAAGATATCGATTCTGTAAATTTCAATTTTGAGCTTTCTAATTGCGAGTTTAACGAAGTGGGAATTTATGTAGAAAACAGTCATGAGTTAAAGGATCTTACTCCAGGCTTAATTGTGCTGTCGCTAATCTTCATTTTGGTTTTTGTGATTAATCTATACGCAAGACAACGTTTTATCCAAACAGTTGATGTAGAGGAATTTAGAAATACAAGAATTAGTATAAGACAAAAAATCGGCTTTATTGCCATCGGAATAGTATCACCTATAATTGCCGCATTAATATTTTTGGCAATCGGTACTGACACAAAGAATTTAAAGAATATCAAGTGTGGAGAATTAGCTATAATAGCTAGTGTGATATTTCTTAGTGCCCTATTTCCAGTCTTGTTGATACTAATAACTTATATATAGAATAACAAGAGTTTCTTTTCATTTTCCAGAGGGGTGCTAAAATTGTATTAGACCCCTATTCCTTAGACATATAATATTAAGTGCTTACATTCATGTAGGCACTTTTTAATAATTTTATAAAAAAGATTGTTGAAATTTGATTCATAGGTTAAAATAAATATGCTAAAGGGGAAAATGATGAAGGAACTTTATATTAAAGATTTAAATAATTACAAGGATTGTTCAAATAAGAAAACACGAACTGCCATTAGAGGTATCATCATTCATGAAGGAAAATTCGCGATGATACAAAGTGATAAATATAAAGAATGCAAGTTCCCTGGAGGAGGCATGGAGGATGGAGAAACTCATCAATCATGTTTAACTAGAGAAATCATGGAAGAAACTGGACTAACCGCCATCCCTGATTCCATGATACCTTACGGTTTTTTCAAAGATATCAGACGTTCGTTATATGAAAAAGATCTCATCTTTGAAATGATTTCTTACTACTACTTCATCTCAATTGCTGATCGTACAATCACACAAATTGAACTTGATCCCTATGAAGAAGAGTATGACTACAAACTCATTTGGCTTTCAATTGATGAAGCAATCCATTATAATACAGTTGCAATGAAACGTTATCATAGTGAAGCACCATGGATTGAAAGAGAACTGATCGTATTAAAGAAACTTAAAGAAGAAGGTGTCATTGGATAGATGAATCAGATCCTTGAACAGTACCAATCATTTATCAAAAAATACCCTAAAAAAGCATTTCACTATCGCGGTGATGTTATTAATTACCGTCTTTTTGGTACTGGCCAAAAAATGATTGTTTTATTTGTAGGTTCAAGCATGTTTTCAAGTGAAGCTTACTTTAAACTTCAAGAACAATTAGCAACCCACATGCAGGTTTTAACCATTGAAGACATATCCATGAAAATCACGATTGAACGATTAACGGATAGTATATCGTATCTTATTAAACTACTTGAATTTAAAAAAGTTACACTTCTGGGGATGAGTCACGGTGGAGGTCTTGCACAAGTTTTTGCACGTGAACATGCAAGTCAAACAGAAGGTCTTATTTTATATAACACACTCACCAAACCTAAAGAACATAATGACATCTCAGAAAAAGCAATCAATGGTATTTTACAAACAATTAGTGAGCTTAAAGAACTAAGAAAAATGATGCCCTTAAGTGTCATCAAAAAAGCGTTAACTGATCAAATTAGACAAGCCATTGAGGATGAAGATGCATTTGACTTGTTTCAACTTCTTATAAGTAAGTATTCAGAAAACGATGAAAGACAACAGATGGAAATCATTAAAGATTTACTATCAAACTACACGTTTGAAAAGAGTGATTTTAAATTTTTAAATTACAGGTCTCTTATCTTTTATGGCTATGATGATGATCCACTTGGAGGAACAAACCTCATTGAATCACTCGTTGATTTAATGACAAATCCGATGTTAAGATTTATCGATACTGATCGCTTTCAACTCATTCTTGATCCTGAGCCTATGATTGATGCAATCTTCGAATTTATGAAAATAGACAAACAAAAAAGCGCTTTATGAAGCGCTTTTATTAATGATAAGTGATTGATACATTATGGCTTGATCTGGCGTTAAGATTGTTTTAACAAAGGTTCCATCATCTTCAAAACGTGTTTCTAAGATCGTGTTATTTTCTTTTAGTTGATGATAGATATGACCTTGATCAAATGGAATTTTAATCGTGTAAATAAGACTTGTTTTATAGATGTGTCCATAGATTGCGTTAATGACTTCATCAATGTTTTCTCCTGTTCGATTTGATACATAAATATAATCTTCATGAACAGGAGGAGTTGTTAGCGCAATCTCCTTTTTTGTTAGAACAAGTAGTCTTTCGATATGATCAGCACCAATTTCTTTTAAGACGTCTTTGGTTGTATCAATTTGTTTTTGATTAAAGTATGCACCATCTACAATATGAAGGAGTAAATCAGCTTGAATCACATCGCTTAAGGTGGATTCAAAACTACGAATCAATTCGTGCGGTAACTTTGATACGAATCCTACCGTATCAATTAAGATGAAGGGTGGATAATTATCTTTTTGAAGTCTTTTCGCTTTTGTATCAAGGGTTGCGAACAACATATCTTTTTCAAAAACAGGATCAGATGCGTGATTTAATCTTGATGAGATTGAATTCATTAATGAAGATTTTCCTGCATTGGTATATCCAACTAAAGCAACCACTGGAATTCTGTTTTTTAAACGTTGTTTTCTTGAAATCGATTTTTCTTCTTTAATCTTTTCAAGTTCTCTTTTAATGAAAGTAATTTCTTGAGATAAACGTCTTCGATCAAGTTCAAGTTTCGTTTCACCTGGACCCTTTGCATTATAGGATCCACCACCTTGTCTTGATAATGAACTGCTCATACCAATTAATCTGGGGAGTAAATATAACTTCTGAGCTAATGAAACTTCTAAAACAGCCTCTTTGGTTTGAGCACGTTCTGCAAAGATTGACATAATCAAGAAACTGCGGTCAATGACCTGTACATCTAAATCTTTTTCTAAGTTTTTAAGTTGAGCAGGAGATAAAGTATCATCAAAGATCACAATATCAATATCTAAAACCGAAATCATGGTTTTAATTTCTTGAACTTTCCCGCTACCTATGTATGTTCTTGGAATAATTTCTTTGGCGTTTTGGATAACTTTATCCTTTGTTTTAATGTTGAGTGCGAGCGCCAAATGCTCGAGCTCAATCAGTGAATCCATCGTCTCTTCGTACGATGCTTTGTAGGCTAGACCTACGAGTAATGCTTGATCCATATATACCTCTTTCTTGGTTGTTTACATGCATCATGTGATGCAAGACTAAACATGCAGTCATAAAGTGACATCAGAAAGCCTAGGATCAAGGAAATGATACGTCTTTTGATGAAGAAAACGTGTTGTCCGTGACCTAAGGCAATTAGCGGTTATCGCTCGTAGTATTTGAAGTTGACATGTCGATACCTCCTCAGGTTGGTAAATGATTACCATACCTATTATAATAGGTTTATAGAGATTGTGCAATTGTATCCTTTATTTTCACCTTCTCTCTATTCTTGATTATGATATAATGAATATAGTTAAAAGGAAGTGGCGCTATGATCTTTGGGGTTCCTATTTGGAAAGTGATTGTCGATGCCTATTTTGTATGGGTACTCGTCGTTTTCCTCGTCAAGTTTTTATTATCAAACAAAAGGATGTTATCGATTGCATCCTCGTTCGTACTGATTTATATATTGGCATTGATTGCCAATTATTTTGATTTACTCATCAGTTCAAGGATACTCTCTTATTTGACTGAATGGTTACCCATTTTAATCATTGTCATTATGGCACCTGACATCAGACGTTCATTGGAATTCGTTTGGAAAGCTGATTCTAGAAATGAAAATGTTGTCATGGGTAGCGAAAGAACTAAACAAGCTATCGTTGATGCTGCAATGTATTTATCGAGTCAACAAATTGGTGCACTGATGACCATTGAAAAACATAATACACTTGATCAATATGCTGAGCGTGCGATTATGATGAATTCAGAAGTATCAAAAGAAGTTTTAATTAACATTTTCACACCAAACACACCACTTCATGATGGTGCGGTTATTATTCGTGGTGATACAATTTTATGTGCAGGCGCATATTTCGTATTATCTGATAACACGAACTTCGAAAAAACAACAGGTTCAAGACACCGTGCTGGTTTAGGTATCAGTGAAATCACAGATAGTTTAACCATTATCGTTTCAGAAGAAACTGGTAGTGTTTCAATTGCTGTTGAAGGTATTATGTTAAAGATAAACGATAGAGACAAGTTGATGGAATACATCAATATGTTCATGAAGTGAGGTTATGCATATGAAAATATTAAAGAAAATTCTAACACTCATCTTCGAACCTCTCAAAGCTTTATCAAATCGTAATTTAGCTGAAAAGACATCGTCATTTTTCAATAAAAATCGATGGATGATTTATGTCGTATCATTCATTATTACGATGCTTGTTTTAATCATAACGTATGTATTAAGTATTTCTTGGTGATCCTATGCTACAACATCCAGTCTACCCTCTGATCATTACCGTGTTTACACTATTCATGGTCATTATTCAGAGTATACAATCAGAGAAAGTCCTAAAGAACCGGTTAGTTATCGGTTTTTTCAACGTCGCGGTTGCTGTGATGGTCCTTGTGATTTATGAATCTATGATTGTCGGAAATGCTTTATATGAGGAAATCTATATTGGTTATAATTTCTTTGTCTATGCATTCTTTGTTTCAATTCTTTATTCAACATTTAAGACCGCTATTTTAAAAGCGAATCATTATCAACTTTTTGTGAAGTCCATAAAAAATTCAAGATGGAACACATACTATGTTGTTGATGGAAAAGAACGCATTAAAGATATGTCATCATCTTTATTAAAAGAAATAGGGATGGATAAAGATGAAGTCATCGGCAAAAAATTATTTAACGTTCTCAATAAAACAATTCGATTCCAAAAATTAAACACCCAAGAAGTAAATAATAGACAACTCGAAAGTTATTATCTAGGCTATAAAGAAAGAGCAAAACAAGGTGATTCTGAAGTTGAGGAATTAACATTTTTAAACGTCGATGGTAACCCCGTGATTCTTCATATGGTGATGCAACCTGTCTATGCGTTAGGCAAATATAAGGGACGCATTTGTGTGGGCGAAAAGAAATCCAATTTTGATATGCTTGCAGTTGAAAAAGAACTTCAAGAAAGAAATGTTGAATTAGAAAGCATTCGTCATAAGTTTATCGCAACCCTTGAAATCTCCGAAGAAGGACTCTTTTATATCGATTTAGATGAACGTATTATCTGGGCATCTGATAAGCTTGTTGAATTTTTAAATCTTCCCGGTAACACGCTCGACTTAACAGATTTTAGACGTATGATAGAACCAGAGGATTTAAAGAAGTATTTGGCTTTATTAGGAGATTTAACAATTAATAAAAAACAATACTCAACCTCTTATCGTATTATGGTGAATGGCAGATACATGTGGTTTAAAGAAAAAGGTAAACGTCTTTTTGAAGATACGCATGCAGCTGTCATTATGGGTACATTAAACCCCATGAAGACGAAACATTATTTAGCTTCCAATATTGATGAACTCGATAAACTCAAAGATCAAAACGATCTCATGGTATCGATGAATAAATTATTTAGAGATAACCGATATTTCCAACTCGTTGTCTTTAAACTCAAAAACCTACCTAAGATCAATGAAACTCATGGTCGTGAAGTCGGAAATATGTTGATGGCTGAATATATCAAGAAAATGAGAACCTCATTTGTTACAGAAAGTGGCGATATCTTTAGAATGTCTGGTATTGAATTTGCTGTAACAATTACAGACCCTAGAAAAATTGACATTTTACAAAATGGCATTAAATCAAATAAAACATTTTTAAATCTTGTGATGCAATATGGTTCTCTTTCTGTAGAACTTGAAGTCTTCGCAGGTATTTCCATTGGTGGTAGTGATGCTCATGATGAACATCAACTTTATCAGGCATCTGTTCAAGCATTAAAGATAGCTGAAAACCCACAGTTTTCTGCACATGGTTGTTATTATAAGGATATCGTGTCATGACAAAAGCTGAACTTAGAAAAGAACTGATCATGCAAAGATCATCTGTGTCTATGGATGAAATCAACGAACGCTCCAAGCGTATTGTTGATCAAATTAAAAAAGATAAAAGATATCTTGATGCAAAAATCGTTGCCCTCTTTTATCCCATGGGACATGAGGTTAATCTCCTATCACTTTTAGGTGATCATTCAAAGACTTTCCGTTTTCCACGCGTTGAAAAAGATGGCATACACTTTTACACATATAACAAAGATATTTCGTTTGTGCGTTCATCTTTTGGTGTGATGGAACCACCACAAGGTATACATGAAGATGATGATATTGATCTCATGTTAACACCTGCACTATCCATCGATTCCAATCTTTATCGTATTGGTTATGGAAAAGGTTACTATGACCAATTTCTTGCAAATCATAGACCTAAACATGTCGTCGGTGTCATTTTTTCTTTTCTAAAAAGAGAAATGATCCCACATGATGCATATGACCAAAAAATTGATGATTATATTGAGGGATAAACCATGAACACTGCATTAATTGTTGCTGCTGGTGCATCAACACGTGCTAAATTAAATCAATCAAAAATACTTTATGAAGTCAATCATAAACCACTTTTTCTTTACAGTGTCGAGATGTTCAAATCCATGGGTCATAACATCGTTTTAGTGGTTTCCAAAGATGATTTAAATCATATCAAAAAGTTTGTAACCGAAGATATTAAACTCGTTACAGGTGGAAAAACGAGATCTGAATCTGTGATGAATGGATTAAAAGAAGTTGAAACACCGTATGTCTTTATTCATGACGCTGCACGTCCTTTAATTTCAAAGAATGCGATTTTATCGATTGAAAAAGCATTAGAATATCACGATGCTGTTTTACTTGCAGAAAAAGTAACATCTGCATTAAAACTACAACAA